>NZ_JBFWVN010000003.1:0-141211 GCF_050246715.1 Methylocystis sp. | reverse complement strand
TGGCGGGCGTGGCTGTGAGGTCGAAGCGGAACGGGTTGGTGTCAGCAACCGAATCCTACGCCGTTTCAGCCACCTATGCTATGCTCGCCAGCCTTCGAACGGCGCCGTCACGAATAAGATGGGCTAGAGGGGCGTATCTGGCGTCGAGATCGCCCGCCACATGTGCGCGGATGGACTGTCGTCAAAGCCAAGCCCCTCTGGCGGCTGCTTGAAGTGCCGACCGATAATGTCGGTAAATTTACTCAAATCGACAACGCAATCTGGATCGAAGGAGTAAAGGTCATTTATCGTGATGAGCCGCGCAGATATATACCATTTGTGTTTGCGACAATATTCATAGGCAGCACGGATGTATGGAGGCGGCACGTAGTCTCGACCGAAGATAAAATTGTACTGTTCTGGATATTCATAGCTTACGGATGGATCTGGAAAGAAGCGCAGAGCCTGGTGGTATTGGATGGCGAAAGCTACCCTTTCGGAGACGTACGGCCGGAACAGTTGTGCGCCCCACCATCCATGGTCGGTTTTGATGAGCGTCTGCCCCAAGTCGTGCAGCAGGCATGCTAACACGACCTCTTCGTCCATATTATGCGTTAGCGCTCTGTCGGCGCTTTGAAGCGCGTGGCGCGCTGGAGCAAACCGCAGTTCGAAGTAATCTAGCAAAGTCGGCCTGGCGGGAAGCGGCGGCAGCCGCCTTACGGTTTCCGGCTCGTTCGAAAGTCGTTCTCCCAAGGGCGACAATCCACCTACCGCGAAAAGGCTGCCGACGCCTCGGCGGAAGGCCCTAGTCTCGATCCGGCTCTCCAAATCGGCGACCGTCGGAACTTTCGCTAAAGGACTTTCGTCCAGTTCCTTCGTCAAATAGTCTTCCAACGCCTCTGCGCGGGCCTCATCGTCCATCGCGTCGACAGACTTCGCCCCACCGATCGCGGCGATTATTTTTTCTCGCTCGATTTGCAATGGAGTCTCTCCTGGCTTTTGGCAGTGTGGGCGGGACGCCGCGCGACGCCCCCGCCGTGTTGCGCGTAAGTGGTGGCGCCCGCCTGCTTCAATCCTGAGGGGCCAGTGCCACCGAAGGCTCTTTACGCTCGAATGCAGCCGTGCATTGTCCCAGTCAAAGCTGGCGATTGGCAAGCACAAGCAAAGCTGCTCCCGGGAGCTGCGGAGCACCCCGAAATGAGATTTGCCACCATAACATTTCGTTACGCCACCGACGCCGACAAGGGCGCTGCGGCAGGCCCCGACGCCCTGCTGAATGCGGGATTGGCGAGATGCTTAGGGGAAGCGGGCCACGAAATAGTTGGCCCCCTTCACGTTGAGTTAAGCCCAGAAGAAGAGGTGGCCTATGGCTCCTGGAACAAGATCGGCTTTGCGAACGCGCGACTCGCGCAACTGATCTTTGAAGCGAGACAGGCGCAAGCTTTTCCAATTCTCCTCGAAAGCAATTGTTACGCCGCCATCGGCGCGCTTGCGGGACTGCTCAAATCCGGCGTCTCCGCTGCACGCCTTGGCATGGTTTGGATCGACGCGCATGGCGACTGCAACACGCCGGAAACTACATTGAGCGGCATGCTCAGCGGAATGCCAGTTGCAATCGCGACCGGGCAATGTCTGCATCGACTTCGCCAAAACGCGGGACTTGAGCCGCCGTTGCAGGCCCACAATGTGGTGATGGTCTGCGTGCGCGCGAATGACCCTCTCGAGCAGGAACTGATTGATCAGTGCGGCATACCACAGGTACCGGTCAGCGATGTCAGAAGAAACCGCCAGCTGCTTTGCGCCGCGATGGACCGTCTTAATGATTCGGTCGACGCGATCTACGTCCACTTCGATATAGACGCCCTCGATAGATCCGAATTGGCGTTGACGCGCTTGAGCGAACCGAACGGCCCTATGAGCGATGAAATGGCGAAGGCTCTTGAGATGGTCATGGCTTATTCAAAGGTCGCAGCGTTCGGAGTCTCTGATTTCAACCCTGAGAGGGACGTCGAAGGACAGGCTTTTCGAGCAATCTCAGCTGTTTTTCGAGGCGCGATAGCGGGGATCGCATCGCGATCGCGGCGCTGACCCGAGAATGAAAATAAGTTTGCCAATCGGGTGACGGCCAAGGTCCGGAATTGGCGCGTTTGAGATGCTTGAGCGGCGGCGTTCTTGGAGGTGGTGTACGCTGAACTGATCGGCTTGGTGTATGCCTTCGGCCTGACTAAAGAGCTTGGCGTCTCACGCTACGCGCTACTTTTCGATAGCCTCGATCAAAGCGCAGAGTCTATCGTTGTAGGCAGGCCATTGCGGCGCTCGAAGATGACAGCGCCGCCAGCCGACGGTAACGCGCAGCATTCGACCGCTCGAACGCGCGAGCATTCTTCGAATCGCGCAGTTGCCGCATTATGTTCGCGCCAAAGTCGTATTGCCGTCGACCATTTTTACGCGATCCAGCAGCGGAGAGACGTCATATCGCCAGGTTCTGAATCCTTCAGCGAGATAGCGGATGACTTATCAGGGTTCGATACGTTCCAGTTGTTGCGAATACAATCGCCCGATCTTCTCCGTTCCGGCTCGATCACCCGTATCCGGCGATAGATGGCGAAATGTCGGATGTCGCAATCAGGCGATAAAGTCCAATGATTTCAGTAGCCGAGATTTTTAGCGGTGTGTTTGACGGTATTTTTCATCAACAAAAATATTTTTTGCTGTGTATTTCAATGACCTACCGCTCTCATTCACTATCGAGTGGGAGTGAGATGCGCCCGGCGCTTGAAGAGATTCCAGCTCGAATACTGTTTTTAGCCAAGGGCGCTCTAGCGCAGACCAACAAGCACGCAGCATATTATCATCAATATGAGGCGCGTTGGATGAACTGATCTGATCAGTTAAAATCCGATCCGCATGATTGGTCTGGTCTATCGGACGAACCAACTTTGTAATTCAGGCGCCACTGTCTCAATCGGCAAAAACAAAATCCGGCTGTCGGCCGGATATTCGATGAACTCCGCGCATCGCAGATAGAACCGTCTAGCCGCCTCGACCTTGGCGCGTTCGATCGCGCCAATGCCGATGCTCTGCGAGGCGACCGCGATGCGGCCGAGAGCGTCCGCAAGCAGAACGGCGCCGAGCCCCTTGCTGGCGTGTTCCCGGCTCACCGCGAGACATTTCGTGTCGTTGCGCATTTGCCTCGCCGCGCAACTATTTTTTCATGCAGCCCGTGGCAACGTGTTCTTGGCCCAATTCTGCGCGAATTTGAAGTTCCGTGCGCTCATGTTGCGGGGCATGGTTCAGGCATTTGAAAACAAATGCATATAAGAAGCAGGTTTTCGGCGATGCTCTTAGACAGGGTGAAGATTCGACGCCTCGGCGCAAGCGCGCTCGCCTTCGTCTGTTGGATCGCCCCTTCAATGGGCGCCGACCTACCGACGAAAAAGGATTCTCCTGCCAAGCCTCCGCCTGTGTTCACATGGACGGGTTTCTACGTCGGCATGAACTTTGGACACGCCTGGACGGGCAGCCGTCCAATCTCTGCCGCTTCTGCAAACATCTTTGATGTTTCGGCCGCCGGTCTCGGGCTTGCGTCGGCCTCTAGCGCTTGCGGCGTCGCGCATGCGCGTCTCAATGACTATTACTTTGGCGGCCAGGGCGGTTATAATTGGCAATTCACCGAGAAATTTGTCGCGGGCCTGGAAGCCGACATTCAGGGCGCCGGCGTGCGCGGCGGCGGAGGCCTTGCGAATGTGACGCCGGCGCCCGGCGGCTTCGCCGTGTCGAGCGCTACGCTGCGTCGCAGACTTGAAAATTTCGGCACTGTTCGGGGCCGTCTCGGCTATGCCGTGACGCCAACGATTCTTGTCTATGCGACCGGCGGCCTCGCCTATGGCGGCGTCGACGTGACTTCTGCGCTCGCGCAAAGTTTGCCGCCATCTCTCCTGATCGCTGATATCGCCAACGGCGATTTCTATAAGAATCGCATCGGCTGGACGATCGGAGGCGGCGCCGAGATGGCTCTAGGCCATAATCTGAGCGCCAAACTTGAATATCTGTATTACGATTTGGGGTCCGGCTCTTTCGCAGCCCCCGTCAGTTCGCTTGTGTTCACTGACGCGACCACCGCCGCCTTGCAGCTTGTCGACGCTACGCGCGTTTCGACGCGCTTCAACGGCCATCTCTTGCGGTTGGGGCTCAATCACCGTTTCGATTGGAGCATTCCTTCGACGTCCGGTTCGCCGGCGACGGAGCTATTCGCCTCGCCCAGATTCGCGCCGATCGAACGTTCTGCGTTTGCCGATTGGCGCATTAAGGTCATGCCCTATTTGTGGGCGATCAATACAAATGGCACGTTGATCGCCCGCGGCGACGCGATCGGAACGGATACGACAATCATCGATGCATTCACCAAGACCAGTTCGTTTCCGCTTGCCTTTATGGGGCGGGTGGAAGTGAGCAACGGACCTTTGTTCCTCTATGGCGATTTCGCCTGGGCGCGATTACGCTTCTCCGGTTCAACGCTGAAGCTTCGTTCGCCAGTTGCTGACGTCGCGATCGCCGTTAGTGCGAGCGGTCGCCTGAAGCAAACTCTCGCCATTGGCGAGGCGGGCGTCGCATACGAACTCGCCCGCTGGAAATTTCTCGGCGCTCCAGATTCGACAATCGCGCTCGGCGCATACGCCGGGGTCCGCTATGGCTATTTGGGCATAGACCTCACGACGAAGGCGGTTGGCGCCGCGAATTCGGAACTCCTCGACCTAGCAGTCGTCGGCGTGCGCGCCACCGCCACTTCCGGCAGCATACGATGGGTTGATCCGGTCGTCGGCATTCAGATCCGCGACGAATTCGCGCCGGGCGAGGAATTCTGCATGCGCGGCGACATCGGCGGCTTCGGCGCAGGCAGCAAATTCAGCTGGCAGTTTTACGGCGGCTACAGCCGGGACTTCGAATTGAGCGGTCTGAAGTTGGTGGGCATGATCGGTTATCGCGCGCTGGGTATCAACTACTCGACTTGGGTAAACGGTGAAGAAAATGGCCTCAATGCCGTTATCCACGGACCTGTTACCGGGGTAGGGATGCGATTTTGAACGCGCGACGCGCGCGAACGCGACGCCAATTGTTGTGCATGCCGACGCCAATCCGCGCTTGCCTCTTCGGCTCATAACATAACCGAGGAAAGGCCCGGACTTTAATATCGGGCAAACTGAGCGCGGAGCCATAGGCCTTGTCCCTTTGGGCGTCATCAGCATTCCCCAAGGGCGACCAAGCTAAGCTTGGCATTCGTTTGAAATTGTTTTCTGATAACTGGGCGGTCTGATCGCTGGCCCCGCGCGCATCTCGACCACAAGTTCAAGAACTCGAGATTTCAGCTTGATGTGTAATCAGCGCAAGTGACGAAGATGACGACGATTGACCAGCCGAAAGCCGACGCGTTCCATCAATTCGAAACTCACGTTACGGCGGAAAGCCATTTTTCCTGGCTGCGGACCCGATTGAGCGTCGAGCGGACGTTGATGTCCTGGGTGAGGACAGCGACAGCCTTGATCGGCTTCGGCTTCACCATTGTTCAGTTCTTCGAGCGGCTGAATGCGATGGAAAGCGTTGTTCCGCCAACTTGGCCGGGACTGTCAAAAATCGTGGGCCTTGCATTGATCGGGACTGGCGTCCTCGCGCTCGCAATCGCTTTTTGGCAGTATCTCGCTGTGACAAACTATCTCTGGGGTCCGCAGTTCGCGCCAATCGCTGGCGTGCGGGCGAGCGTTCCGCGCTCGCCGCTCCTGCTGGTCACCCTAGTTCTCCTCTTTATCGGATTGTTTGCGCTTGGCTCGATCGCTGCGCGCGCGATCCAGTTGTGCTGGGTGGATTAAGAATGGTCTGAAATCGAAGGGAGACGCAAAATGAGCGATAAGAAGTTCAAAGGCGTCATGAAATTGGACGTTCGCGATTCGGTTCCAGATTGGGAGCCGTTCACGCCCCCCAAAGCTCCCGAAGGCGCGCCGAACATATTGATCATTCTTTACGACGATACGGGCATGGCGACCTGGTCGCCGTTCGGCGGGCGGGTTCAGATGCCGACTTTGCAGAAGCTCGCGGACGACGGGCTGATGTATTCGCAATGGCATACAACGGCGCTGTGCTCTCCGACCCGCTCGACTTTCCTGACCGGCCGCAATCACGATCTCAACGGCTTTTCCTGCATCACGGAAGGAGCGCAGGGGTATCCCGGCTGGAGCGGACGGCTTCCCGAACAATGCGCGACGATCGGACAGGTCCTTCAGGATGCGGGCTGGAGCACCTTTTGGCTGGGCAAGAACCATAATGTTCCCGAAACGGATGTGGCGTCCGGCGCAAGCCGAAAGGAATGGCCGCTTCAAAAGGGTTTCGATCGATTCTACGGATTTATCGGCGGCGAAACCAACCAATGGTACCCAAGCCTGATCGAAGACAACAAATTCATCGATCAGCCATACTCGCCGGAAGAGGGCTATCACCTCTCAAAAGACTTAGTCGACAAAGCGATCGAGATGATTCGCGATCAGAAAGCGACTCATCCTTCAAAACCATGGTTCATGTGGCTCTGTCCCGGCGCCAATCACGCGCCGCACCAATGTCCGAAGGAATATATCGACAAATATAAGGGCAAGTTCGACGACGGCTACGAAGCCTATCGCGAATGGGTGCTGCCGCGGATGATCGCAAAAGGCCTTCTGCCTGAAGGCACCAAGCTCACGCCGCTCAACCCGATGCCCGAGGATATGGCCAATCCCGCCAACGCCGTCCGGCCCTGGGATTCTTTGAGCCCCGACGAAAAGCGACTGTTCGCGCGCATGGCCGAAGTCTTCGCCGGTTTTTCCGAATATACCGACGTGCAAATCGGCCGCCTGATCGAACATCTTGAGAAGACCGAGCAGCTCGACAATACAATCGTGTTTTACTGTGCGGACAATGGCGCTTCCGGAGAAGGCAGCCCGAGCGGATCGGTCAATGAGAACAAGTTCTTTAACGGCTATCCGGACGAATTGTCGGAGAATATGAAATATATAAATGTGTTGGGCGGCCCTGAAACATACAATCATTATCCGACCGGCTGGGCGGTCGCGTTCTCGACGCCGTTCCAGATGTTCAAGCGCTATGCGCAATTCGCCGGCGGCACCTGCGACCCCTTAGTGATCTCCTGGCCGAAGGGCATCAAGTCGAAGGGACAGGTCCGAAATCAATACCACCACTCCACGGACATCGTCCCGACGATCCTGGACGTTTGCGGACTGGAAATGCCCAAGGTCTATCGCGGGGTCAAGCAATATCCGCTCTCTGGCGTCTCGATGCGCTACACTTTCGAGGCGACGCCAGACGCGCCGACGCAAAAGACGCGTCAATATTACGCCATGCTCGGCACGCGCGGCATCTGGGAGAACGGCTGGAAAGCTGCGGCGATTCACGCGCCGCTTTCAGGCAAGGGCCATTTCGACAAGGACAAGTGGGAACTCTACCATGTCGACGCGGACCGCTCGGAGTCGACGAACCTTGCCGATGAACATCCCGAAAGGCTCAAAGCGCTGATCAAGGTCTGGTTCGATGAGGCCAAAAAGAACTTCGTCTTGCCGTTGGACGATCGTTCGGCGGTAGAACTTCTGGGGGTCGACCGACCGACCGATGAACCGCCGCGCGAGCGATACATTTATTATCCGGACACTGCAGAGGTGCCCGAGTCGGTCGCAGTCAACATACGCGGCCGGTCATATAAGATTTTGGCGAATGTCGAGATCGTCGATCCGGACTGTTCGGGCGTTATTTTCGCCCATGGTTCGCGCTTCGGCGGCCACGCGCTGTTCATCAAGGACAGGAAGCTGAACTACGTCTACAACTTCCTTGGCGTTAAACCCGAGCAGAAATTCGTCTCGCACGAGCTGTCCCCGGGCAAATATACCTTCGGTATGGAGTTCATACGCGAAAAGGCAGGCGAGCATGGCGAGTCGCTCGGTCAGACGACGGTCTATGTCAACGAGAACGTCATCGCCCAAGGCCCGATGAGGACTCAGCCTGGAAAGTTCGGACTTAGCGGCGACGGCCTGTGCGTCGGACGCGACAGCGGCGACACCGTGAGCGAGGACTACAAATCGCCTGCGCAATTCGTAGTCGGCACAATCTTCGCCGTCGGCGTCACCGTTGAGAAGGAACAGTACCTCGATCTCGAGAGGCTGGCTGCGGCAGCGCTTTCGGTAGACTCGACGAAAGTTTGGGCTGGGCGCGAAAATTGGGACCACCGCCGTCGATCTGATTTTGACGGAGCCTGACGACGAGGACTCGGGCGGAGCCGCATGCGCTGGGACGATGAAGTCGGAATGTCCATCGCACGTGGCGTGGTCCGCGGTCGGCAAAAACTAGAGTACATCCGCCATGCGCACGCCTACGGCGCCAAGTCCCAGCCTGCCTGAGCTTCTTGATGCGCCGCCGAGCTTCCACTAGCTCGCCAAGCCGAGCGGATCGGCGTGCAATATTGATTGTCGATACTGTTTTTTTCTTTCGAAGGAAGCGCTCTACCCTGGCGATCGCCAGCGCATGTCTGAGGCGACGCTCGACGTATATATTCGACAGTTGCTGGAATCGCATCGCGTGCCGAATGTCACCGTTGCTTGGCAGGGTGGCGAGCCGACGCTCATGGGACTCGATTTCTTCAAGCGGTCGGTCGAGCTTGTCTCGAAATACCGGCGTCCCGGCCAGCGTGTAGAGCACACATTCCAGACGAATGGCGTCGCGCTCGACGACGAATGGTGCGCCTTTCTCAAGAAGCACAACTTCCTCGTCGGTCTGAGCATCGATGGGCCGAGGGAGATTCATGATCGATATCGACTGACGCGCGGAGGCAAAGGAACCTTCGATCTGGTCATCGGCGGACTGGCGCTGTTGCGCAAGCACGGCGTCGACTTCAACATCCTCTGCGCTGTGAATGCCGCCAACCAGGATTGCGGGCTTGAGGTCTATCGGTTCTTTCGCGATGAACTCGGAGCGACTTGGATTCAATTCATTCCCATTGTCGAGCGCGCGACGCCAGAAACGTTGAAAATCGCCAATCTTGGTTGGAGCGCGCGGCCCGGCCAAAGCCGGATGCTTTACACGCAAACAGGTTCGCTCGTTACAAACCGTTCAGTGGGCGGCCGCGCATATGGGCAGTTTCTCATAGCCATTTTCGAAGAATGGGTGCGCCGCGACGTTGGCGCGATTTTCGTCCAGATGTTCGATGTGACGCTCCACGCCTATTTCGGCCAACATATGCTGTGCATCCATGCGCCGACCTGCGGCAATGGACCGGCACTCGAGCATAATGGCGACCTCTATTGCTGCGACCACTTCGTGGAGCCGGATTACCGCCTCGGCAATATCCATGAGACGCATATGCTGGAGCTCGTCGCTTCACCCCGGCAGCGAAAGTTCGGCCGCGACAAGCGCGACACGCTGACTGCCCAGTGCCGCAGTTGCGACGCGTTGTCACTCTGCAATGGCGGCTGCCCCAAGGATCGTTTCGTCGAATCCCGCGAAGGAGAGGCGGGCCACAATTATCTTTGTGAGGGCCTGGAACGTTTCTACAAACATACACGTCCAGCGATGACGACGATGGCGAGCCTGGTTCGGCAGAATCGCCCAGCGGCCGAGGTTATGGATTGGGTCCGCCGCCAGGACGCCAAGCGCGGCCGCAACGAGCCTTGCCCATGTGGCGGAGGACGAAAATTTATACATTGCCACGGACAGCTGTCGCATCGGAATGTGGATATCGACGGCATGTCCAAACGAAACAGCCTCGGGCAAACCCCGGGCGGTTCATAGCGGTTCAGACGAATTCGCCGACGCGCCGCTCCTGCTCGTCGCCATATTGTCGCGAGGTCTATACCGCCGCCACATCCGTCCGCGAAAAATCGTCGCCGACATAGAGTAGGGGACAGGAACCAGAAGGGGAGAGCGTTTTTATGTCTCATTCGCTGCTGATCCGCATCCTCTCCGTGGCGCTCTCCATCGCCGTTTTTCTGGCGCTGGCGATCCTCGGCGCTGGTGGAACGGCGGCCTATTTCGCCAATCCGGCGCGGTCGGCGTTGGTCGTCGTCACGCTCGCACTCGGAGTCGCCTCGCTTTTCGTCGGCGGCAATCTCAGTCCGGGCCTGCGCGAGGACCGCGGCAATCGCTGGGTCATCCCGGCGTTTTTTATTCTCGGGCTGCTCGGCGCCTATCTGCCCGCCTGGGCCGACCGAGAGGGTTTTTGGACATTGGACGGCGACGCGGTGCGATGGCTGGGGGTTGCGCTTTACGCATCGGGCGGGGCTTTGCGGCTGCGGCCGGTCGCCATTCTCGGCCGGCGTTTCAGCGGCCTTGTCGCCATTCAGCCGGGCCATGAGCTCGTCACCACCGGACTTTACGGGCGCATCAGGCATCCGAGCTATCTCGGCTTGCTGATCTCTGCGTTCGGGTGGGGGATGGCGTTCAACACGGCGGTCGGCGTGCTTCTGGCGGCGGCGAATATTCCGCCGCTCGTCGCCCGGATGAACGCCGAGGAGCGCTTGCTGAGCTCCGAGTTCGGCGCTTCCTATGACGCCTATCGCGCCCATACCGCGCGGCTCATTCCGGGCGTGTATTGAATTTGCGGGCCAAAGGAGATGGCTCATGAAGCGTCTATTGCCGCGCCTGCTGCTGCTCAGTCTTTTCCTCGCGCCGCCCGCACAGGCTGGCGACGTCATAAGGCTCGCGCCGGGACGCAGCGCGATCTTTTCGCTGCAGGAGAATGTCACGACCGGCTACTCGTGGCGCATCGATCAAGCCGCCAGCCGCAATCTCGGCATTCTGTCGATTTCGGATGGGGGTCGCAGCGCCGGTCGGCGGCGCATGGTCGGCAGCCCGAGCGTGCGCCATTGGAACATTCGCGCGCTCAAAGTCGGCCGGGCCGAGATCGTCTTCGTCTATCAGCGGCCCTGGGAGCCCGCGCCGGTTCAAACCCGCAATGTCGAGGTGGAGGTCGCGCCCTAAGTCGGCGCCGCGGATTAAATGCGTCAACCCCAGCTTAGTCGCGACCATGCGAGCCTGGAGGCTCGCGGCCCGGGATGCGCCGCCCTTGGAACGCGAACCTCCTAGCTCGCCACAGCTCTTGCGAGCGATTCAGTTATTTCATGGCGTCGCTTAAGCGTCGCTTCTTCGCGACGCCTTCATCGCGTCTTCGAGCCGCATTGTCGCCGAGCCGCGCTGCGCCGGCTTCTGCTGGCTCTCATGCGGCGCCCAGCCAGAGGCCCAGACGATGTCGAATGTCGCGCGCACGCGTCCGTCAGGGTCAGAGAAGCGGTCGGCGTAAATCTGCGCCGCGCGGGCGATAATGTCGCGTCGCAGCGGTTTGCGCGCGCGCTTCACAAGAACATTGGCGGCGCCCATGGCGCGCAGATCCTCGATCAGCGCGAACATTGAATCATATCGCAGCGTGACGCTGTCGACGTCGGCGACGGGCAGGGCGAAGCCGGCGCGCTGCAGCAATGCGCCCATGTCGCGCACGTCGACGAAGGGTGAGACGCGGGGACTCGCGCCGCCGGCGATTTCGTCTTCGGCCTGCGCGAGCGCCGAACGAAGCTCGACGAGGCTCGCGCCGCCAATCAGGCAGGCCAGGAAGAGCCCGTCGGGCGCGAGCATGCGCCGCGCCTGCGCAAGCACGCCCGGCAGATCATTGACCCATTGCAGCGCCATGCCGGAGACGATCAGGTCGAAGGAGCCGGGCGCAAAGGGTGGAACTTCTTCATCGATGCTGACGTCGCCGCCATAGCCGCTCGCGCGCAAAGGACGCGCGCGGCCGCTCGCCACGACAGCCTGCGAAAAATGCGCGGTCGGCGAGCCGAGATCGAGCGAGCGGGGAAATTCGCGCTTCACGGTCAGCAGGCGATCGAGCAGATCGTCTGCGGCGCGCGCCATCAGAAAATCGGGCGCGCCTTTCGCCATCGCTCGAGCAAGACGCCGGCGCAGCAGGGCGCGATCAAAAATTTTCGGCGGTCCGACTGTTTCGCTCATTCCTTACGACCGTGTCCGCGCCAGTTAGCTTAGCATGCGCGCAACGCGCATGAATATTGACGAAAGGATGGCGCAAATACGACGCAATGGTCTGAAGCGACGGGTCGCAAGTTCAGAAATTCACGACATATCTTAACGTTAAGCCCTAACCTGAAGACGCGGAACGTTTCGACAAGATCATGGCGAAAGTTAGAATGTGGCCATTCGAAAAGTCGCCGCCAAGGCGTCAGTAAACAGGGTGTAAGCGTCATGCGTAACCTCTTTGATCTTTCGCGTCGAGCCCGTAGCGCCAAGCCGACGGGATCGTTGAAGTTTCTCTTGCTCGCGGCGGTCGCCGGAGCGGCGCTGACTGCGCTGCCGGAGAGCGTGGCGGCCCGCAACATCGTCTCCTTTTCGCCGAGCGTCGCTCCCGGCACGATCGTCATCAGCGCCGGTCAGCGCCGGCTGTTCTATGTCGTCGATACCGGCGTCGCCATCAGCTATCCCGTCGCCGTGCCGAAGCGCGGCAAGGAATGGTCGGGCGAGACGTCGGTGGCGGGGAAATACGTCAATCCGGACTGGGTTCCGCCGGCGGTGGTGAAGGCCGACCATCCTGAATTGCCGAACTTCATTCCCGGCGGATCGCCGCGCAATCCAATGGGCGTCCGCGCGCTGACCCTGAGCAACGGAGAGGTGGCGATTCACGGCACGACCCGCAGGATGCGCGCCTCGGTCGGCACCGCCGCCTCCTATGGCTGCATTCGGATGCTGAACGAGGACGTCTCCGATCTTTACGAGCGGGTGAGCGTCGGCGCGCCGGTGATGATGACGCGCTAGCATTCGCTGACTCGAAAGCGCGAGTCGCGCCGCGTCGAGAATCAAGCCTCGCCCGCAATGCGTGGGCGAGGCTTTTGTTCGACTTGTGTTTGGCTTGCGGCGCGCCGGCGCGCGCTCCATCGCTTATCCAGAGCTTTTTTTCGTGTGAGTCGCTGTGGAAGACCGCCGCTACACGATGGACGCCGACCGGCGAATCCCGCAAGTCTTCTGCGCAACGGGATCAGCGCATCGCTTTTTTCGCGTCACAGTTCGAGTGTGGAGTATAGTGAAACAAGAGATGATTCGACTTCGAATCAATTGCTTGAAAAGGAGGCGCCTCTCGGAAAACTCCACGACGCATCGTCGCCTGTCTTTTAGTCGCCGCGTCATGCTGACATCCAAAAAAAGGTTGGCACATGCTGATCGCAACAGAAAATGAAACTGAACGCGCCGAACATCCCGTGGATGTCGTGGAGCAACTGGCGGCCACCAACGACTGGTCTTTCGATCGAGACGACGAAGACGAGATTTCAATTTCCGTCGCCGGCGCCTGGACGGAATATCACGTCGCCTTCACCTGGCTTCCGCATCTCGAAACGCTGCATGTCAGCTGCGCCTTCGATCTCAAGGCGCCCGAGCGCCGGCGCGGCGAACTGATGACGCTCGTCAACGCGATCAACGAGCAGATGTGGATCGGGCATTTCGACTTCTGGCCGAAGGAAGGGGTGGCGATGCATCGTCACGGGCTGATCCTCAGCGGCGGCGCGCAGCCGTCGGCGACGCAATGCGCGGCCTTGCTCGACAATGCGCTTCAGTCCTGCGAACGTCATTACCAGGCCTTCCAATTCGTGCTCTGGGCTGGAAAAAGCGCCAAGGAAGCGCTCGCCTCCGCCAATTTCGAGACGAAGGGCGAGGCGTGACTGACAAGGTCGGCCTGAAGGAGTCGGTCGCCCTGATCGGCGCCGGCAACATGGGCCTCGCATTGCTCGAAGGCTGGACGTCGCAAAATCTGATCGGCTCCGTTTCGGTAGTCGAGCCGCAGCCGTCGCAGCGGCTTCAGAATTTATGCGCCGAACACGGCTACGTGCTTAATGGCGCCGCCGCTCCGCGCGACGCCGTCGTTCTCGCCGTGAAGCCGCAGGCGCTCGAATCCGGCGCCGTCGCCGCGGCGCCATTTGTGGGCCCCTCGACCGTGGTGGCGTCGATCCTCGCCGGCAAGCGCATCGGCGACATCGCCGCGCATCTGCCGACGCGGGCGATCGTGCGGGCGATGCCCAATACGCCGGCGGCGATCGGGCGCGGAATCACCGGCGCCTTTTCCAGCCCCGCGACCAGCGCCGCTCAGCGTGAGCTCGCCGACGCGCTGCTGCGCGCCGTCGGCGCGGTGGAATGGGTCGAAGACGAGTCGCTCATTGATGCGGTGACCGCCGTTTCGGGTTCGGGCCCCGCCTATGTCTTTTATTTCGCCGAATGCCTTGCCGCCGCGGGGGCCGAAGCTGGTCTGCCGGCCGCGCTTGCGGCGCGATTGGCGCGCGCCACCGTCGAAGGCGCAGGCGAACTGATGCGTCGCCAGCCGGAGACGGGTCCCGACGAATTGCGCCGGCGCGTGACCTCTCCCGGCGGCACGACTGCAGCGGCGCTAGAGGTTCTCGAGGCGCCGGACGGCCTCGCCGCGCTGATACGACGCGCCGTCGCCTCGGCGAAACGCCGGGCGACGGAACTCTCCGGTTGAGATGGCCCGCGCCTTGTCCCGTCGCCGGACGACAATAGAATACAGATTAATAGATTCCTGCGGACCTGGAGACAGACATGAACAGCGGCGGCAGCCCCCGCGACCGAGTGATTGACGCGACGCTTCGGCTCGCGGCGCGGCGAGAGTTCGGCGACGTGACGCTCACCGATATCGCCCAGGAGGCCCGCCTCTCGCTCGCTGATCTGCGCGAACTTTTCCCGTCGAAGGGCGCGATCATGGGCGCGTTCTCCCGGCGCATTGACCGCGAGGTTCTCGATGCGCAGCCAAAGGAAGCCTCGCATGAACCCGCGCGCGAGCGGCTCTATGACGTGCTGCGCCGTCGCCTCGATGCGTTGGAGCCGCACCGCGAGGCGCTGGCGAGCGTCGGGCGCTGGGCGGCGCGCGACCCGCTCACCGCCGCGGCGCTGAACCGGGAAACCGTGAACTCGATGCGATTCATGCTGGAGGCGGCGGACGTCGACAGCGAGGGCCCGGTCGGCTCGCTCAAGCTGCAGGGGCTGGCATTGGCCTGGAGCCGCGTGCTTGAAGATTGGTTCGCCGGCGACATCCATGACGCTTTGTCGACCCTCGATCGCGAACTCACCCGCGGCGAGCGCTATGTCGATCGCGCCGAGGACTTCGCAAGGCTGACGCGGCCCTTCTATTCCTTTGCGCAGAGCTTGTTTGGCTGGCGTCCCCGGCGCAGTCGCGATCACGACGACGACAGCGACTATCCGCACGCCCGCGCGTGATCGGCGAGCCCGGCGTTACAGCGGCAGGCTGGCGGTCGCGCGCAGGCCGCCGAGCGGGCTGCGGTCCAGCGTGAGGTCGCCGCCATGCGCCCGCGCGATGTCGCGCGCGATGGCAAGCCCCAGACCAGAATTTCCCTCGTCCTGGTTGCGCGACTCGTCCAGACGGTAGAAAGGCCGGAACGCCTCTTCGCGACGCTCGACAGGTATTCCCGGACCGTCATCGTCGATATGGATGGTCATCATCGCGCCGTCGTTCACTGCCGAGAGTTCAATGCGCTTGCCATAGCGCTGCGCATTGCCGACGAGATTGGCGAGCAACCGCTTGATCGCCGCCGGCCGCGCGACGATTTTTGGATCGCCTTTGATCTTGACGGCGGCGGCGAGACCAAGCCGCTCGGTTTCCGCCTTCAACTCGCTGAGAATCGCGGCGATGTCGGTGGGCGACGAAATCTCGTCGCCATCGCCGCGCGCAAAGGCGAGATAGGCCTCGACCATGCGCTCCATCTCGTCGACGTCCTTGCGCATTTCGACGGCTTCGTTGGAGTCGCCCATCAATGCGAGGGAAAGCTTGAATCGGGTGATGATGGTGCGCAAATCGTGCGAAACGCCGTTGAGCATGGTCGTGCGCTGCTCGATCGCGCGTTCGAAGCGGCGCTTCATGTCGAGGAAGGCCGCGCCCGCCTGCCGAACCTCGCGGGCGCCGCGGGGGCTGAACGCGACATTGCGGCCTTTGCCGAATTCCTCGGCGGCGCGGGCCAGACGCAGGATCGGCCTGATCTGGTTGCGCAGGAACGACGTGGCGATGGCGACGATGATCACCGAAGCGATCGCCATCCACATAAAGAATATATAGGAATTAGAGGCGTAGGCGTGCGTGCGCGTCGCGAACATCCTTAGCGTGGCGTCGTCGAGAGCGACGCGGATTTCAATCAGGTTGCGGGGAAGCGACGTGTTGATCCAGAACGGCTCCTTAACTCTGCGTGAGAGTTCTCTCGTCAGCGCTTTGTCGAGCAGCGAGAACAAGGGTGTTTTGGGCGCCGGCGCCGGAAGCTCCTGTTTGGGTAGAACCGCGATCTCCATGTTGAGATTGAAGGCGGCGATGTGGCGCAGCTTCGCGTGGTCAGGGTCCTGAGGGAATGACTGATAGACATCTACAAGCGCCGCGACCTGACGGGCCATCCCGGCCGACAGGCGATAGGTCACCACCTCCCAATAGCGTTCCATGAAGACATACGCGACGGCGGACTGGAGCAGCACGACCGGCAGAATCACGATCAGCAGCGCGCGGGCGTAAAGCCCCTTCGGCATGCGGTCATGCAGCCAGTTGGCGAAGCGCCGCCACAGATTGCGTGGCGCGGCGAGTACTTCCGGTAAGACGGCGGTCATCGTGACGACTCTATCATTTCATCGGCATCATTTCATCGGTTACTGGGCAGGGGCTCGACGAGAAGCCGGTAGCCGTGGCCGCGCACGGTCTGAAGATAGCGCGGCGCATTGGGGTCGGTCTCGATTTTGCGCCTTAAGCGGGCGATTTCGACGTCGACGCTGCGCTCGCTTGCGCTTCGATCGGGATCGCGTTGCGCGAGGGTTTGGCGCGATAACAGGGCGCCGTCGCCTTCGGCCAGCGTCCGCAGGAGATCGCGCTCGCGCGTGGTCAGCCGGACCGGCGCCCCGGCGCGCAGCAGTTCGCCGCGCGACGGATCGAACACGAAGTCGCCGAACCGCCTCGGTCCCGCCGGCTCCGCGCGCCGCGCACGGCGCAAAATGCTGGCGATGCGCAACGACAATTCCCGAGGATCAAAAGGCTTCGCGAGGTAGTCGTCGACCCCGGCCTCGAGCCCTTCGACGCGGTCCGCCGTCTCGGTCAGCGCGGTCAACATGAGAATCGGCGCGGAGCGTAAGGGCTCCGCGCTTCTGCGAAGCCGCGCCGCGAAGGCGGCGCCGGTTTCGCCGGGCATCATCCCATCCAGCACGATGAGATCGAAAGCGAAATCGCGCAATCTCACGCTCGCTTCGCTTGTGTCGGCTGCGGCGCTGACCAGATAGCCCTCCTTTGTCAGATAGCGCGACAGCAGGGTGCGAATGCGCTGATCGTCGTCAACGACCAATATATGCGCCGCCTTCGCATTCGGGGCACCGGCAGGATGCGAAACGAGCGTCATGGCGTGTCGCCGGCCGCTTTTGCGCTTGCGAGATGGGCGCGAACGCGCGCGCGCTCGTCGGGGTCGATCATCGCGAACAGAAATTCCGAGGCCGCGCCGCGCGCGACAGGCGGCAGCTCATCCATGACTTTCAGGAATCGCGCAGATTGCAGCGCCGAGAGATCGCGCGCCAGATTCGCTCCCTGGGGGGTCGGATAGAGCAGGCGCTGGCGGCGGTCGACGATTCCGGCGCGCGCCTCGACGAAGCCCGCCTCGAGAAGCTGTTTCAGCACTCGGTTGAGGCTTTGCTTGGTGATTCTCAATATATCCAGCAGCGCCGCGATGGTGAGGCCGGGGCGGCGGTTGACGAAGTGCAGAACGCGATGATGCGCCCGGCCGAAGCCGTATGTTCCGAGCAGCCGATCCGCGTCTCTGACGAAATCGCGATAGGCGAAGAAAAATAGCTCGACAAGTTCGAGAGCGTCCTCGTCGGTCGTGGCCGCAACTTCCACAGCGCTTCTCGGCCAAGCGGCGGCCGAGCCGGGCTCAACGATTTTTCTCGCTAGGAGTTCGTTCACGCTGGTTCTTGCCTGACGTTTGGCGCGAGCTATTTACGTCAACTATATTGACATAAATCTGACCGATGGCTAGTGCTGACCGCGCGTCGCAGCGCCTTGTTTAGCCTCTTCGATCGCGTCTTCCCGGAGTTCGCCATGCCGCTTCCGCCCTTCGATCAGCGCGACGGATTCATCTGGTATAACGGCGCGCTGGTTCCCTGGCGCGAAGCCAAGCTTCACGTCCTCTCGCATGGTCTTCATTACGCCTCTTGCGTCTTCGAAGGCGAACGCGCTTACGGCGGCTCGATCTTCAAATCGAGCGAGCATTCGGAACGGTTTCAGAATTCCGCTCGAATTCTCGATTTCGAGATTCCCTACAGCGTGGAGCAGCTTGACGCCGCCAAGCATGAGACCGTTAAAGCAAACGGTCTTTCGAATTGCTACGTGCGGCCGGTGGCGTGGCGCGGCAGCGAAATGATGGCGGTGGCGGCCCAGCATTCGACGATCAACGTCGCGATCGCGGTCTGGGATTGGCCAAGCATGTTTGACGTCGAGACCAAGATGAAAGGCATCAGGCTCGACATCGCCGAATATCGGCGGCCAGATCCGCAGACGGCGCCGTCGATGGCGAAGGCGGCCGGCCTCTATATGATCTGCACCATTTCAAAGCATCGCGCGGAGCGGCGCGGCTTCGCCGACGCGCTGATGTATGATTGGCTCGGCCGCATCGCCGAATGCACCGGCGCCAACGTCTTCTTCGTGCGTGACGGCGCATTGCATACGCCGATCGCCGACTGTTTCCTTGACGGCATCACCAGGCGCACGGTGATCGACCTAGCGCGACGACGGGGGATCGAGGTCATCGAGCGTCGGATCATGCCAGAGGAAATGGCGTCCTTTTCGGAGTGCTTCATCTGCGGCACGGGCGCCGAAGTGACGCCGGTGTCGGAGATCGGCGTCTATCGCTTCACCCCCGGCGAATTGTCGCGCGCGCTGATCGAAGACTATTCGCGCGAGGTGGAGAAGCAGCCTTCGCCCGCCGTCTGAGCGCGCCGGCGGAATTACCGCGCGTCGATAATTGGATCAGCCGCTCATTCGCGCCTTGATCGCATGTTCCGCGAGAGTCTTGCCCAGCGACCAGACTGCGGACGGCGCCTTATGCGCGTCCGCGATGACGGCGTCGAACGATTGTTCGATCCAATCGCAATCTTCGTCCGATATCGTTAGCGGCGGCAGCAGCTTGATCGTGTGATTGCCATGTCCGGCCACTTGCGTCAGCACTTTGTGGTCGCGAAACAGCGGGATCGAGATGAGCTGACAGAACAGGCCCGAATTGACTGTTTCCAGCAGATTCCAGGCGGCTTTCAGCTTGAGCGACTTCGGCGGCCCGAATTCGACGCCGATCATGAGACCCTTGCCGCGCACGTCGGCGACGAGTTCGTAGCCTTCGGCCATTTTTTGAAAGGACGCGAGAAGGCGATCGCCCTTCTTTGCCGCATTTTCGATCACCCGCTCGCTTTCGAGAACATCGAGCGTCGCAATCCCCGCCGCCATGGCAAGATCGTTCTTGCTGAAGGTCGAGCCATGCACCACCGCACGATCCATGCGGTCGAAGACCTTGTCGAAAATCCATTTGCGCGCCAGCACCGCGCCAACCGGCACATGGCCGCCGGAAAGCGCCTTGGCGACGACGATCATGTCGGGTTCGACGCCCGGAAAATGATCGATGGCGAAGAAGCGGCCGGTGCGGCCCAGCCCCGTCTGAATTTCGTCGGCGACAAACAGCGTTCCATATTTCCGACAAAGCGCCTGCGCCCCGAGCAGATAGTCGTCTTGAGGGATGTTAACGCCCTTGCCCTGAATCGGCTCGACGAAGAAGGCGGCGATGTCGCGACCGGCCAATGCGCGCTCGAGGGCGCCGAGATCGTCGAATTCGACCTCATGGGCGTTTGGCAACAGCGGGCCGAACCCCTTCTTGAAAATTTCGTCGCCGTTCATCGACAACGAACCGTAAGTCAGGCCGTGGAAGGAATGCGCGCAGTGCAGGATTCCAGGACGACCCGTCGCCGCGCGCGCGAATTTGATCGCCGCTTCGACCGACTCGGCGCCGGAATTGGCGAAAAACGCCTTGTCCAGCCAAGGCGCGTAAGCGAGCAGCTTTTCGGCGAGAACGCCGGCCAGAACCGAAACGTCAAGTTGCACGAGATTGGCGAGTTCGCCGTCGAGCACGCTCACCAGCGCGTCGCGCACCTTAGGATGGTTGCGTCCGAGCGCGAAGACTCCCCAGCCGCTGAGGAGATCGAGATAGCGGTCGCCCTTGCGATCCCAAAGGTAGGGGCCCACGCCTCGCGTGAATCCAACATCATAGCCGATCGTCTTGAGAACGCGGACCCACATTTCATTGAGGCGCTTCGCATGCAGCGAAAAGCGCTCGCCTTCGCGCGCGGCCGCAAGAGCGGCGAGGTCGTATCGCGGATCGACTTGGCCGGAAGCGCTGTCCGGAGCGCGATTCATCGTCGGCGCGCTCGCTGGGGCGGTCGTAGAAATGGTCATGGCGGCGCTCCAACCGAGAAAATGGGAGGCAGGCGTCAAGGCGCACACGCTCGCCCATTCCGATTGCGCGTCACGGGCCGGTTTGTCAAATCGCGCCGATGTGGCGCTCGGGCCACAGGCGCGAAGATTTGTGCGTCGCCGTCGGCCTCATCCGCTGGCGAACCACCCCCATATTGCGCAATATCGCTGCACGCGACGATGCGTGCGCATGCAAGTTTCAACATGTGCGCCAATGGTTTCGCCAACGCGCGCGCAAACGCCGCGCATATCCACAGACATTGCGCTTGGTGATGAAAATTGCAGGTTGGAAGGCGCGCTGCGGGTGATATCTTGTAAGAAGTGATTCTTGAGCGATGCGGGGTGATACGCGCCTTAGGAAGATCGCCAACGCGCGCGTCAGGACAATGCTCTGGATCAGCATTGGGGAGTTTAGTCGGTGGGCGATAAAATGACTTTTCAGGATGATTTGACGGCGAGCGCGACTGATCCGGATGAGTCCGGTCTTGAATTGGTTGAGGTTGCGGGACGGATAAAATGGTTCGATGTCGCCAAGGGCTATGGTTTCGTGGTGCCGGACGATGGCGCCGCCGACATTCTTCTCCATGTCACCATTCTCCGCCGCAGCGGGATGCAGACTGCTTTTGAAGGCGCGCGCGTGGTTTGCGAGGCGCAAAAACGCGCCAAGGGCATGCAGGTTTTTCGAGTCATCGCGATGGACGAATCGACGGCGGTCCATCCGTCGCAATCCAGCGCCGGGCGCACCCATGTCCAGATCGCTGCGACGAGCGGTTATGAGATCGCCATCGTCAAATGGTTCAACCGGGTGAAGGGATTCGGATTTCTCACGCGCGGCGAAGGCACCGACGATATTTTTCTGCACATGGAGACGGTGCGCCGCTACGGCATGACCGAACTTAAACCCGGCGATAGCGTGCTCGTGCGTTACGGCGGCGGTCCGAAGGGTCTGATGGCGACCGAGGTGCGTCCGCTTGAAGCAAAGAGCGTTCCGTCGCATTGACGACCGCCTTGCTGCGCAGCATCCTTTGGAGCGCTTCCAAATGAGAGCGGCGCAAAACTTCCGCTTACTGATCTTGTCCTTGCTGGCGCTGCTCGCGTTCACGGTTGCGCATGCGGGGCCGGCGGCTGAGGTCGCGCGCATCGTGACGTCGACCGGCGAACATGACTTTAAGGTCGAAGTCGCCGAAACGCCCAAGTCCCGCGCGCGCGGTCTGATGTTTCGCAAGTCGATGCCGGCCGATCGGGGGATGCTGTTCGACTTCAAGGTCGAGGGGCCGGTCTCGATGTGGATGAAGAACACCTACATTCCGCTTGATATGGTTTTCATCGGGCGCGACGGGCGGGTAGTGGGGGTCGCCGCCGATACGGAGCCATTGTCCGAACGGATCATCAGCTCGCCCGCGCCGGCTTATGCGGTGCTGGAGCTCAACGCCGGCGTGGCGCGGCGCATCTCGCTCGCGCCCGGGGACCGGGTGCGTCACCGCATGTTTGATCGCTAGGATCGCGACGCGTATGGGGCGGATTCGCCCATTCGCAGAAAAATGATCGATCTCAAAGCATAGAACGCGCTAGGCGCAAAAGGCCGGCGACTGCTTTTTCTCAAGCCGCGGCTCTCATGGCGCGTTCTCTTGTTAGAGGCGGGCTTGCGTGATAGCCAAATTCGAGCGAGGGCAGGGCCGCCATGGGCCAGGCCTGTCCGGCGGGGTATGGCGCAGCCTGGTAGCGCGGAAGTTTTGGGTTTCGCCCAGATCTTCAACCCTAACACACTGAAATTAAATCAAAACCTCTCTCAGTGTTTTGGACTTTGCGGGTCCTGTGTGAGCGTTTTGTTCGCACAGCGCCTGCACACTAGGGAGATGAAAAATGGATTCTCATTTCGATGAATTCCGTCGCCTCTTTGTCGAGGAACGGATGAGAGTGTCTGCGATTTACGAGCGCTTCGAACGGAAAGTGACGCACCAGACTCTGCGCGAATGGTGCGAACGACTCGTCTATGATTGCAGGGGCACGAATTTGGTTCGACCACGATCACGATCATGAGGCGCGCTTGATCGTTTCTCATATGAATTGGCCATCAGTTCTAGATGGCTAATTCCTCGCTCGGACTCCAGCAGCGTCTATTGTTAGAGGTTTTTCACCTCGTAGACCTCTGTCGATTGCGATTGCTGTTGTCCGAGCGAGGTCTCCTGACCGTGTCAGAGCAGCGCAGAGAGCTGTCTAAACAACCGGAGCCAGCTCTCAGTCTCTACCAGAGACTGCTATTTGACGGGCTCAAATATGACCATCCTCGCATTACACAAGAATCGTCTCTACCGACCGTCTGTGTTGGAGAGGCAACTCTACATACGAGGTGATAACGATGGATAATTTACTAGAAGTTCTCGCTGGTGTAGCCAACGCGTTAGCTGTCGAGATTCTCAGCGAATTTACAGAAGAGGATTATGCGATGCTTGGTATCGAGCCGCTGGAAAAAGCTGCACAGGCATTGGAACATGCCGGAGTTGAGGTGCCATATACTGTCCAGGAAGCACTTAGACTCCGTTGCGAATGCTACGCGCGATACAGGCTTACGCTTGGGTAACGTATGAGGCCAAGATGAGCCCAAATTTCTTGTTTGGGCTCATCATCTTCAGCACACTTTTTATCCAGCAAGGTGCTGATCAACAAAAGGGTTCGTCAGCCATGTAACACAGTAGCAATAGATCGAGAAATCGAGTACTGCGAGAAGGTTGAATGATTTCAACGGCGGGGTATAGCGCAGCCTGGTAGCGCGGAAGTTTTGGGTACTTCAGGTCGCAGGTTCGAATCCTGCTGCCCCGACCAGCGCGAACGTCGCCGCGCATAGTCACAACGCGCCTTGGCGCGCAGCTCCAGAGACGAGGCCATATGACCGCACGCATCTATCTTCCCGCGCCGAGCGCCACTCAATCCGGTCCCGGCTCCGATTTGTGGCGCCTCGACTTCGAGCCGGAACTGCCGCGCAGCATCGAGCCGCTCATGGGCTGGACGAGCTCCGGCGACATGCGCCAGCAGGTCAGACTCAAATTCGCGACGAAGGAAGAGGCGATCGCTTACGCCGAGCGCAACGGCCTCGCCTATCGCGTCGAGGAGCCAAGGCCCAATCTCGCGGCGCGTCGCGGCGTATCCTATTCAGATAATTTCAAAACCAGCCGCATCGGACTCTGGACGCATTGAGTCATCTTCGGCCCCGTAGCTCAGCCGGATAGAGCAACTGCCTTCTAAGCAGTAGGTCGCAGGTTCGAATCCTGCCGGGGTCGCCATATATGACTCCCCTGTCGGACGTCGTCTGGCGCCGCATTCACCGTGGTGATACGGTATGCGGCGTAAGCTGCGCCGTCGACGGCTCCGTAGCTCAGCCGGATAGAGCAACTGCCTTCGAAGCAGTAGGTCGCAGGTTCGAATCCTGCCGGGGTCGCCAGTCGAAGTTAAAGTCGACGAGGACAGGCAGATGCGACTCAACCGCCTGGGCGCGAGAAGAATCGCCGGCCTTCTAGCTATGGCGGCGGCGCTCGTTTCGCCCCTCGACACTTTGGCGCAAGGCGATTTTTTCGATGACCTCTTTGGACCGGAGCCGTATTCGGCCTATCCGGCGCGCCGGTCCGGGCGCGTTACGCATCCGCGTCCGCGGCCTCGGGCGCCGAAGGCCGCTATTCGGCGCGACAGGGCTCCAGAGGCGCACGCCGAGGAAGATTCGATGTCGGGCGGCGGCTATTGCGTGCGCGCCTGCGACGGCTATTATTTTCCTTTGATCAAGTCTTCGCTGGTCTCCGGCCAGCATTCGTGCGAACTCGCCTGTCCGTCGGCGCGCGTTGAGCTCTATGAGGGCGAAAGCATCGAGGATGCGCGCAACGCCAAGGGCGGTCGCTATTCGGCGCTGCCGGTCGCTTTCAGCTTTCGGGATAAATTGACGGCGGGATGTTCCTGCAACGATCCGGCCACGTCTCACAATTACTTTCTGAGGCTTTCGCGCAGAGACCCAACATTGCGGGACGGCGACGTCGTCATTGGACAGAATGGCGCGTTCATATATAGCGGCTCCAGTCTGGTCAGCCTCAGCCGCGCCTCGCGCCACATCCGCGCGCGCCTTCGCAACGTGCTGCCCCGCAGATTCGCGCCGAAAGATGCAAGCGTTTCTCTGTCCCAGGAAGACGCGTTCGCTTGGAACAAAACGCAGCGGCGCGCGAAATAGTCGCAGCCGCCAGCATCTCGCCGCTTTACAGCCGAGGTTCGCCCGGCTATGTGCGCGAGCCGAGTATGACGGTTTTATGACGAAGATTCGGGGGCGAGAGCGCCATGCTTTCTTGGTTCCAGGCGCTCATGCCGAGAGAGGAGCGCTTCTTCGACCTATTCGAGCGCCACGCGGAGACGCTCGTCGCTCGCGCGCATGTGTCGCGCGAATTGTTGAACGGCGGCGAGCGCGTCGCTTTGTGCGCTCAGGAAATCCGCCGCCAGGAGCATGAGGCCGACGCCACCAGGCGCGAGGCGCATCTCAGGGTTCGCCGCACATTCATCACGCCCTTCGATCGCAGCGACATCCGCGCCGATCGCGTCTCCGGCATCGTTGAGCATATCTAGGGCCCGTGCAAGTGATCGCCGCGCTCCTCTATGCGCATGGCGCGCTCCGCGGCGCATTTTACGCGCCCTTTCGGGTCGTCATCGCCTGTCAAGCCGCCATGGGCCTTGGAACTTTGTTTGGCGGTTGGCGAATCGTGCGCACAATGGGGTCGCGAATCACGCGGTTGACTCCTATTCAGGGATTCTGCGCCGAGACCGGAGGAGCCATTACCTTGTTCCTGGCGACGGGATTGGGAATCCCCGTGTCGACGACGCACACGATTACCGGCGCGTTCATCGGCGTTGGCGCGTCGCGGCGCGTCGCGGCGGCGCGCTGGAATGTCGCAAAGGATATCGTCGTCGCCTCGGTCGTCACCATGCCCATGGCCGCCTTTTTTGCTGCGGCGTTCTATGTGCTCGCGAGGTTCGTGGCATGAAGACGCCGAAACCCAAGAAGAAGCGCGAGGGCGCTAGCCCCGTTCCACGCACGCAATATGCGGCCTTGCCCTGGCGAATCGCCAATGGTCGGATGGAGGTGATGCTGGTCACCTCGCGCGACACCAAGCGCTGGGTCGTTCCGAAGGGCTGGCCGATGAAGGGCCGCAAACCGCATATCGTTGCGGCGATCGAAGCGGTGCAGGAAGCCGGACTCCTTGGCAAGATCGATAAGGTGAAGCTCGGCGACTTTAGCTATGAGAAACGCCTCAAGAGCGGGACCACCGTCGACTGCCGCGTCGAGGTGTTCTCTCTTCGCGTGCGACTGCAGCGTAAGAAATGGCCAGAGAAAAGCCAGCGCGCCACCCGCTGGTTCGAATGCGCCATCGCCGCCGATCTCGTCGAAGAGCCCGAATTGCGTGATCTAATGATCGCCTTCTGTGGCGCGGCGGCGCAGAATAACGCGTAGAGCGACGGTCTAAGCAATTCGCCGCCGCCCTATCGCGTCGGAGTCGACGGCGGATCGGCGCGCATCCAGCCCTTCGGCAGCTTCATGCGCGCGGCCTTGCAAAATTCCGTCGGCTCGGCAGCTTTGGCGGTTCTATCCCTTCGCGAAGGGCGGGCCCGGACCGGCGCGGCGGGAACGACCTTGTCGCCCTTGTTGTAGATCGTCTTGTCCTTGCAAACATCTGGGCATTTGCCGATGACGTCGGACTTGTTCTGGCCGCAGCCCTTGCAGGCGCATGTGACGTTCGGGAAGTCCTGGCCGCTGGCGGCAAGCGCCGGCGCAAGGCCGGCAATCAACCACCCGCAGACGCCAGCATAAGCGGCAAACCGGGAAACGGGCGCCATATCTCTTCTCCCTTCGAACGACCTTCGCCACACAGGAAATAGGAAGTTTGGAATATATTCTAAGCGCGGCGTCTTTAGGAGACTTTGAGCCGGCCGAGCCCCGCCGCCAGATCCGACTTCAGATCGGCGACGTCCTCCAGGCCAATCGAGAAGCGCAGCGCCGGTCCTTCTGGGGCCCAGCGCGTGGCCGTCCTGTAAGAGGCGCAGTCGAACGGCAACACGAGGCTTTCATAGCCGCCCCAGGAAAAGCCGATGCCGAAAAGTTCCAGCCCGTCGACAACAGCGGCGACCGCCTTTTTCGAGACGTCTTTTAGAATGACCGAAAATACGCCGGAAGCGCCGTTAAAGTCTCTTTTCCAAAGCTCATGGCCGGGATGCGTTGGAAGGGCGGGATGCAGCACGCGCGAGACTTCCGGTCGATCTTGAAGCCATTGCGCGATGTCGAGCGCGGCGCGCTCCTGTTCGCGCAGCCGCAGCGCCATGGTGCGCAGTCCGCGCAGCGCGAGCGACGCGTCGTCGGGACTGGATCCCATGCCGAAGGCGTTGAAGGTCGCACGCAGGCGCTTCGCCCATTTTGCGTTGGCGGAAACGAGGCCGATGAGAAGATCGGCGTGGCCCGCGAGATATTTTGTGCCGGCTTCGATCGCAAGGTCGCAGCCGCGCTCATGCGGCGGAAACAGAAGCGGCGTCGCCCAGGTGTTGTCTGCGATCACGCAGGCGCCATGGGCGTGCGCGGCGGCGGCGATGGCGGGCACGTCCTGAACCTCCATGCTCTGCGAGCCGGGCGATTCGACGAGCACCGCAGTCGTCTCCGGCCTCATCAGCGTGGCGACGCCGCCGCCGATCAGCGGATCGTAATATTCGACATTCACCCCGAAACGCTTGAGCAGCCCGTCGCAAAATATGCGCGTCGGCTGATAGGCGGAGTCGGCGATGAGCGCATGTGCGCCGGCATGCGTCGCCGTCAACAGCGCCAAGCCAATCGCCGCGAGGCCCGAGGGCGTCAGCACGGTATCGACCGCGCCGGCAATCTCGCTCCAGGCCTGCTCGAGCGCGCGCGTGGTCGGCGTGCCTTTGGTGCCGTAAGTATAGGGCTGGCGCAGGCCCTCAAGCGCGGCGACCGTCGGAAACAGAACGGTCGAACCACGATAAATCGGCGGATTGACGAAACCGAAATGATCGAAGGGCGCGCGGCCGGCTTGCGTCACAAGAGTGGCGAGCCTTAATTTATGCTTTGTTTCTTTCTTTTCGTTAGACATGCAGCCTCTGACGAGTCGCCTTTGCGCGCGCGCCGCGAGACCGTAATATATCCGCCGCCGGATGCCGAGCCCGCCATGATGCGCCGCCTCCTTTTCGCCTGCCTAGCGGCTTTCGCCGGCGCGCTTTGCGCTGCTCGCGCAGGCGCGCAGACGGATGTCGGCCCCACACTTGGCCAGGTCGTCAAGCGCGGCTCTGTCATTTGTGGCGTAACGGCCGCCCCGGGCTTCGCCCAGCTCGACGGATCGGGCGAGTGGCGTGGCTTTGACGCGGACTTCTGCCGCGCCGTCGCCAGCGCCGTTCTCGATGATCCCGCCAAGGCGCGATTCGTCGAACTCTCGCCGAAAGCGCGGGTTGGCGCGCTGCAGGCTGGCGCGGTCGATCTCCTTGCCAGCGCGTCGCCTTGGACCCAAACCCGCGACGCAGGACAGAAGCTTATCTACGCGGGCGTTTTCCTCTACGACGGACAAGGCTTCATCGTGCGCCGGCAGCGCGACTTCAATTCCGTTCAAGACCTAGACGGCGCCGCGATCTGCATCGAGCAAGGCACGCCCTACGAGCTTGTCGTCGCCGACTTCTTTCGAGCCCGCAAGGCGAAATACGACCCAAAGCTGTTTGCGAGCCTTGAGGATGCGGCGAAAGCATATGATGAGGGAAAGTGCGACGCGCTGACAGCCGACGTTTCCACGCTGCATGGCGTCCGGATCGGCTTGACGGCGCCGGCGGATCACGCCGTTCTACCCGACCTCGTATCTAAGTCGCCGCGCGGGCCGCTGGTGCGTCAGGGCGACGACCAGTGGCTCAACATCGTCCGCTGGACTCTCTTCGCGATGCTTGACGCCGAGGAGTTGGACGTATCCAAAGCCAACGCCGACGCCGCGCTCTCGTCAGAAAAACCGCAGATCAGGCGCCTGCTCGGCGTCGACGGCGCACATGGCGGCGATCTCGGCCTGTCCGAGGATTGGGCCTACCGCATCATCAAACATGTCGGCAATTACGCCGAAGTTTTCGAGCGCAACCTCGGGCAGGGGGCGCCCTTCGCCATGGAGCGAAGGCTGAACGCCTTGTGGAATAAGGGCGGGCTCATGTACGCGCCGCCGGTCAGATAGACGGCCCGCCCGCAGCCGCCCCGTTGATTTTCGCCCACCACTCGGCGAGCGCCTGGCGCTCGGGCGCGACGTCTTCCGCCAGCCGCCCCGCGAAGGCGCGCCATTCTTCGCGGTAATGGGGCGACACCGCCGCGATCACCGGCACGCGCGCCGCCATCGCCGCGCGGAAGGCGTCGCAGAGCCCGCCGCGACCGGCCTCCTGCTTCGAGAATTTGCTGATCACGATCAGCTGCGCGCCGGCGCCGGCCGCCCGCTCGATCGCGGCGCAGGCGAGCGCCAATTCGCTCGTGTCGAGATTGCAGGCGACAGAGCCAGGGCCAAGGTCCTGCGAGATCGGATAGAAGGCGCCGGTGGCGACGTCGCGCAGCATGATCCCTGATCGATCAGCGACCCGTATCTGCGTCACGCCGCCGACCCGCACGCCGTCCTGCATCAGCTCCTCGGCGAACGCCTGCATCAGGGCCTGAACGCGGGCGCTGTCCTCCGCGGGTAGGGCCGCAATGCGAGTCCATCCGGCCGAATCCGTCAGCGGCGCGCCGCTCTGCGCAGGAAATTCTTCGCCGTGGGTGGGCATCGAGTCCTCGCCCGGCGCGTCGAAAGAGCCTATGCTCGAGTTCTGCGCCAAGCCTCTTGTTTACAAGCCTCTTGTTTATCAGAGCGCGCGGCCGATTTTAATGAGAACGTCAAAGAAACGACGTGAACCGCAGTGGGCGATCATTCAGCTAAGCCGCCAGCCGCTCAGGGCTCCGCTCGATCGGGGCCGGTAGACGCCTTTCTCGACAAGGCGAGGACCGTCGCGGTCGACCAGTCGCGCGGCCGGCTGATATTCGCGCTGGACGCGACAATGAGCAGGCAGCCGACCTGGGACATGGCGCAGTCGATTCAAGGAGAGATGTTTCGCACGACCGCCGCCCAGGGCGGGCTTGACGTTCAGCTGGTCTATTTCCGCGGGTTCGGAGAATGCCGCGCCTCGCGCTTCGTGTCGGGAGGTGAGGGGCTCGGCGCGCTAATGTCGCGGATCGTCTGCCAAGGCGGACGTACGCAGATCGGAAAGGTCCTGCGCCACGCGCTTGACGAGTCGCGCAGCGCTCGCGTCGGGGCGATTGTCTTTATCGGCGACGCCATGGAGGAGCGGATCGACGCCTTGACGGCGACGGCAGGCCAGCTGGGACTGCTCGGCGTAAAAACCTTCATGTTTCAGGAGGGCCAGGACGCCGACGTACGACACGCCTATCGCGAGATCGCGCGCCTGACTGGCGGGGCCTATGCGGCCTTCGACGCCGCCGCGCCGCGGCGTCTGGCGGAATTGCTCGCCGCTGCGGCCGCCTACGCCGTCGGCGGCAGATTGGAGTTGGAGCGGCGCGCTGGCGAAGGCGAGGGCGCAGCGCGTCTGCTCCTGTCCCAGATCGGTTGAGGATGAGAGCATGCCCATTCTGATCGGACTTGTCGCCTTGGTCCTGACCATCCTGGCGCTCAACGCCTATACGAAGACGTCGCCGGCGCTGTTGGCGGTCATTTTGAAGCGCGGCGGCGGCGTTCTTGCGCTGGCGCTGGGCGGCCTGCTCCTCGCTCGCGGGCGCCTCGACCTCGGCATGGCGCTGCTTGGCCTTGGCGCATGGCTGATGGGTCTGGGCGGCGGACGCCTCCGCAGCGGCTTTCGAAACGCCGGCGGGGGCGCTGGCGGCGTGTCGCGCGTGCGATCCGCGATGATCGAAATGGAGCTCGACCATTCGACGGGCGCGATTCGGGGCGTCGTCCTCGCTGGCCAGCATGAAGGCGCGCCGCTCGATTCCCTGGCGCGTCCGGCGCTCCTCGAACTTTACGGCGTTTGCCGCCGCGACGACCCGGACGGCGCGAGGCTCCTAGAAGCTTATCTTGACCGCAGATTTTCCGGCTGGCGTTCGGCAAGCGATGCGCACGCAGACGCGGGGGGATTCCGCGCGGGCGAGGGCGGCGCGCGTCGCGCGGGCGCGATTTCGGAAGACGAGGCGTACGAAATTCTTGGCCTCAAGCGTGGCGCCGCCGCTGCGGACATTGCCCGCGCCCACCGTGATCTGATGAAAAAACTTCACCCAGATCTTGGTGGGACGACGGATCTTGCGGCCCGAGTGAATGAGGCGAAGGATGTCTTGATGCGGCGTCACCAGCACTGACGCCCGCCGCTCGCCGTAGTCGTGGTCCCAGGTCGTGGACATGTCGCAAATCAGTTCCTAGTCGTGAAACAGGCGAAGCCGGAGCGCTTGAGCGCTTTGCATGCCGATTGCGCGGCCTCTTCCTCAAGACCAGCGAAACGGGCGCGGTAGAGCGTCCCCGTTCCCTTCTGGATCTTTTCGGTGAACGCGGTCGCGTTGGGGGGGAAGCCCTGAAGCTGGCTGCGCGCGCGCGCAAGCAATTGATTGGCCTTTTCCTGGTCCTCGGTCGCGCCGATCTGGATCATCCAGCCCGGCTGCGCAGGACGATTGGCGTCGGCTTTGGCCGCCTGTGTTTTGACGCCGGCGCCGCGGATCGCCGAAGGCGTCGTGGACACGGGCGTAATGTCGATCTTGCGCGCGCCGCCCGTCGTCGAACCATCGCGTGACGCGACCGGCGTGAGGCCGACATTCGAGCTGGCTCCCTTGCGCCCGGTCACATAGGCGCCCGCTGCCCGCTTTTGACCGCCAGATACGAAGGCGGGACGAATGGAAGGCCGCGCGGCGCTTTCCTGAGAAGGAATGTCCGCCGCCGGAACCGGCGCGGTCTGTCGGCGGCTAAAGGGTTCCGGTTCCTCGATGAGGGTTTCCTGGGGCTCGGCGTAAGCCAGTCGCTCGGGAACGGCGGCCTGCTGGACGCGTTCCGCGGCGACCCTGGCGGGCTGCGGAAGTTCATCGGCCAGACGCTCCTGCGCTTCATTGGCGCGCGGGTCTTCGGCGACAGCCGCCGCAGTTCTGACCGAAGAGCCGCCGCCGATATGTTCCTCGATTAACCCGGCCATGATGCGGTCGCGCGTATAGGCGGTTTTGCCGCCCATCACCACCGCGACGATGTGATGTCCATGACGGCGCACCGAGGTGAGAAGGTTGAAGCCGGACGCGCGGGTATAGCCGGTCTTGATGCCGTCCATGCCCTCGACTTGGCCGAGCAGATGATTGTGGTTGCGATGTAGCGCGCCATTGTAGGCGAAGCTCGGCGTCGAGAAGTAGCGATAGTAGCGCGGAAAGCGCTCCTGGATCGCGCGTCCGAGCAGGGAGAGATCATGGGCCGTCGTCACCTGGTCCGGATCGGGAAGGCCTGACGCATTCTCATAATGGGTATTGCGCATGCCGAGCGCGTGAGCCTTGCGCGTCATCATCTGCGCGAAACTATGCTCGTCGCCGGCGACGTTTTCAGCGATCGCGCAGGCGATGTCGTTGGCGGATTTGGTGACGACCGCCTTGATCGCATTATCCACGCTGATCGTCTGGCCAGGCCGAAGGCCCAGCTTGGTTGGCGCCTGCGCCGCCGCATGCTGGGAAATCATGAGCGGCGAATCAAGGCGCATCCGGCCTTTCTCCAACTGCTCGAAGAGTAGATAGAGCGTCATCACTTTGGTGACGGACGCTGGATGGCGCAGTTCATGTTCCGAGCGGGAGTAAAGCGTGCGACCGCTGTTGGCGTCGACGACGATTGCCGAAAAACCGCGATGTTCCCCGACGATCGGATCGGCGGCGGCGTTGGCGCGCGTTCTTGCGGCTGAGACGCGCTCCTGAACTTCGGCGCGGTGGTGCTGACGCGAGCCCCGACGCGCCTCTGCAGGGGCGACAGACGCCGCCAAGAGGATCATGATCGTGGCAGTGACTGCCGCAAGGGAGCGGGCCCGCGACAGGTCGTTCAACAAACTCGATCTTACCATCAACACGCCCCTTCACTTCACTGTTGTCCGCGCAACCGCCCAGCCGCGCCAAAAGTGACGTTTTGCTAAATTAGCGGCCGGCAGTTACCCGCGGGTTAAGCGATTTCCACACGCCTCATCGATGCGCCCGATGGATATTGCGCCGCAACATTTTGATTGACTTTATTTTGTGCAATGCATATAAATAAATCGTCAGCGGACGCATGACGCCGCATAGGGTGCCTTTGCGCCAAAATCATGAGGACGAACTATGGTAGCTTCCTTCGACAGCGTTCAGAAGCTCGGCAAAGAGCAATTTGAAGCCGTTTCCGCCGCTACGGCTGCGGTGACGAAGGGCTGGCAGAGCATTGCCGCCGAAACCACCGATTATTCCAAGAAGTCCTTCGAGAAGAGCCGCGTCCTGGCCGAAAAGCTGATTACGGTCAAGAAGTTGGACGAAGCTATGCAGCTTCAGTCGGACTACGCCAAGAGCGTCTATGAAGACTTCCTCGCTGAAGCGACGAAGCTCGGCGAACTCTATACGTCGATGGCCAAGGAAGTCTTCAAGCCGATCGAGACGGCGGCGAAAGCTTACAGCCCCGCCGAGTGATAGGCGGTAAGCACGTTCGTCCACTACGCGGCTAGGACAATTGGCCGGGGGAGGCTCGCGCCTCCGCCGCGCTGTCCGTTGAACGCAGTTTCGCCGCTTTTCGCTGAGATTTTTCGTCCGGCGACGCACGAACGGTCGGCTTTAGCCAGGGAGTACAACGTGAGTCACAAGAAGCCGGCTTTTGCCGGCGCGCTATTGGGCGCCTTCCTTTTGAGCGCTTCCATGTCTCCGGCGTCGGCGCAGGATTTGCGCATCGGCTGTTCACTCGTCAGGCAATATGACAGTTCGGAAGTGCGCCTGGTCATCGAGCAGGTCCGCACGTCGGTCAGCGAGAGTGAAGCGAACACGCTTCAAGCCAAATATGTCGGGCTCAAGAACGACTGCAGCTCAAATCAAAACGCCTTTCGCGTGGTTCGCCTTTCTCCGGCGATGCATAGGCTCCTCAACGAATATGGCGTAGACGTTCGCCGCTTTACGTTCTGAGCGGCAGACCCTTTTTTAACCCGGTCCTGAATCGTCGGGCCGGGTTATTTGCGTCATCTGGGGACGGACACTTGCGCGGAGTTTCGCGCTTGGACGCGAGACTGTAACATTCGTCTCGATTCCGCCACGTCCCAGTCAGGCGCCAGACTATGCCAGCCGCCGACGCCGGCTTCGTTCATCTGCACCTCCATACCGCCTATTCGCTGCGCGAGGGCGCGCTGGCGCTTGGCAAGCTCATCGACCTTGCGGTGCGCGACGAGCAGCCGGCGCTCGCGGTAACCGACACCAATAACCTCTTCTCGGCGCTAGAATTTTCGGAAAAAGCGGCGAAGGCTGGGATTCAGCCGATCGCCGGCGCGCAGCTGCTCGTCGATTTCGGCGACGGGAAGGGCGCGTCAGGCGCGGCGCGAGACGATCGCTTCGCCAATATCGTGCTCCTCGCCAAGACCGAGGCGGGATATCGCAATCTCATGCGCCTCGCTTCGCGCGCCTTTCTCGACGTCGAGCAAGGCGACGAGCCGCATGTGACGCTTGAGGCGCTCGCCGCCGATGCCCAGGAGCTGATCGCGCTGACCGGGGGGCCCGACGGCGCATTGGACCGCGCGCTTGCGAACGGCGGTCCGGAACAGGCGCGGGCGCGCCTCGCCACGCTCGAACGCCTATATGGCGACCGTCTATATGTCGAAATCCAGCGGCACAATCTGCCGGCGGAACGGGAGGTCGAGCCGCAATTGCTCGACCTCGCCTATCGTCGCGGGTTGCCGCTGGTCGCGACCAACGAAGCCTATTTCGCCCAACCCGCCGATTTCGAGGCGCATGACGCGCTGCTCTGCATTGCAGAAGGCGCGGTGGCGAGCGTCGACGCAAGGCGACGCGTTTCGCCCGAACATTACTTCAAGACCCGCGCGCAGATGCGCGCGCTGTTTGCCGACCTTCCAGAGGCGACCGCGAACACGCTGGAGATCGCCCGTCGGGTCAGCTTCCGACCGCAGACCCGCAAGCCGATCATGCCGCGCTTCGTGCAGGAGACGCGCGACGGGCTTTCGCTCGACGAGATCGAAGCGCAGGAGCTGCGCCGACAGGCGACGGAAGGGCTTGAGCAACGCCTCGCCGCGCATGGTCCGGCGGCAGGACGAACCCGCGAGGACTACGCCGCGCGGCTCGATTTCGAACTGTCCGTCATCGAGAAAATGCGCTTTCCCGGCTACTTCCTGATCGTTTCGGATTTCATCAAATTCGCCAAATCCAAGGGCATTCCGGTCGGTCCTGGACGCGGCTCGGGCGCCGGTTCGCTCGTCGCCTATGCGCTGACCATTACCGACCTCGATCCCATCCGCTTTGGCCTGTTCTTCGAGCGTTTCCTCAATCCCGAACGAACCTCGATGCCGGATTTCGACGTCGATTTCTGCCAATCGCGGCGCGGCGAGGTGATCGACTATGTGCGCGAGCGCTATGGCGCGGATCGGGTCGCGCAGATCATCACTTTTGGCTCTTTTCTCGCGCGCGGCGTTCTACGCAGCGTCGGCCGCGTGCTGGAAATGCCGCTCGGGCAGGTGGACAAGCTCGCCAAGCTCGTCCCTCAGAACCCCGCGAAGCCCGTCACCCTCGCCGAGGCGCTGGCGAGCGAGCAGAAATTGCGCGAGGCGGTGGAAGAGGACGAGCGCGTCCGCCGCCTCTTTAAAATCGCCGGCTCGCTCGAAGGGCTCTATTCCAACGCGTCGACCCACGCCGCCGGAGTCGTGATCGGCGACCGGCCGCTGCATGAGGTGACGCCGCTCTACCGCGATCCGAAATCCGACATGCCCGCGACCCAGTTCAATATGAAATGGGTCGAGCCCGCGGGCCTCGTGAAATTCGACTTCCTCGGGCTCAAGACTCTGACCGTCATCTCGACCTGCGTTTCGCTTCTCGAGAAGCGCGGGATTTCGCTCAATCCGACCGCGATCCCGCTCGATGACGAGCCGACCTTCGAACTGCTGCGGCGCGGCGAGACGGTCGGCCTGTTCCAGGTGGAAAGCGCCGGGATGAAAAAGGCGCTCGTGGATATGCGCCCCGATCGTTTCGAGGACCTCATCGCGCTTGTCGCGCTCTATCGGCCGGGCCCGATGGCTAATATCCCGACCTATTGCGCGCGCAAGCTCGGCGACGAGCCGATCGAATATGACCATCCCGAGCTGGAGCCGATCCTCAAGGAGACTTTCGGCGTCATCACCTATCAGGAGCAGGTGCAGCAGATCGCCAAGGACCTCGCCGGCTATAGTCTCGGACAGGCCGACATTCTGCGCCGCGCCATGGGCAAGAAAATCAAAGCGGAGATGGACGCGCAGCGCGAGCGCTTCGTCTCCGGCGCGACCGAGCACGGCATCGCGAAATCCACCGCCGACGCGATTTTCGACGCCTGCGCCAAATTCGCCGAATATGGCTTCAACAAATCGCACTCGGCGCCATACGCCTTCATTACCTATCAGACCGCCTATCTGAAGGCCCATTATCCGGCCGAGTTCCTCGCCGCTTCGATGACCTTCGACAAGAGTCAGACCGATAAGCTCGCCGAGTTTCGCGACGAGGCGCGGCGGATGGGCCTTTCCGTCGAGCCGCCGTCGATCAATCGGTCCGGGGTGGATTTCGACGTCGCCGCCGGCGCTGACGGAACGCTCGCTATCCGTTACGCCCTCTCGGCGATCAAGGGCGTCGGCGAGGGGCAGGCCGAATCGCTGGTGCGCGCGCGGGGAGAGCGCCAATTCGCCAGTCTCGCCGATGTCGCGAGAAGGCTGAACCCTCGCGAAGTCAATAAGAAGACGCTGGAGAGCCTTGTCGCCTGCGGCGCCTTCGACGAGATCGAGCCCAATCGGGCGCGGGCCTTCGCCGCGATCGAGCCGATGCTCGCCGCCGCCAACCGGCATGTTGAAGACCGCAAGGCGGGGCAGAATGCGCTGTTCGGCGAAGCCGAGCCGGCGGACCTTGCTGTTCCCAAAACGCCGCCCTGGCCGGCGGCGGAAACCCTGCAGCGTGAATATGAGGCCGCCGGCTTCTTTCTTTCCGGCCATCCGCTCGACGCCTACGCCAGTCTTTTGCCCAAGCTGCGCGTGTCGCGCTGGAGTGAATTCGCCGCCTCGGTCAAGCGCGGCGCGACCGCCGGCCGGCTGGCCGCGGTGGTCTTGGACCGGGCCGAACGGCGCACCAAGTCCGGCTCGAAAATGGGGATCGTGCAGCTTTCCGACGTCAGCGGACAATTTGAAGCGATCCTCTTTCAGGAGGGGCTGACCCAATATCGCGATCTTCTGGAAAAAGGCGCGGCGGTGCTGGTCACGCTGTCCGCGGCGGTGGAGGGCGAGGACGTGCGCGCCCGCATCGTGACGGTCGAGCCGCTGGCCGCCGCGGCTGCCCGCGCGCAGAAGGGGCTGCGCGTCGTGGTCGGCGACGAGAGCCCGCTTGACCGGATCAAGACGCGTCTGAGTGGACGCGGCGAAGGCGAAGTGTCGATCCTGCTCAAGCGCGAGCAGGGGCAGGAGGAGATCGAAATTCGGCTGCCGGGAACCTATTCGGTCAACCCTGACGTCGCAGGCGCATTGCGCGCGATACCCGGCGTGCTAGAGGTGGAATATCTCTAGCCGAACCTTAACTTAAACAATAAGTTCAAGTTATAAAATACTGATTTATATTTTAAATCTGATGTCATTAACGTCGCCGAGCTCGGGGTCGGGTTCTTTTCGGTGGAAGGTTCGGAACAAACAGCCGACAAATTCGTTGTTGGTGCGTCAGCGTAAAATGCGATCGTCCTTACTCGCGGGAGACATCCATGGACGCGACGCTCTCCGCCGCAGCCGTCCTCATCGGCGCGCCCAATGCGCAATTTCTTGCCCTCATGTTCATCGGCGGCGTCGTCGGCTGGTGCGCGACCAAGCTCTCGCGGTTCGCCCATTTGGCCGAACGCGTCGACTGTCGGCTGGGCGCTCTGCTGCTCGTCGGGGTCACGGGAGCGTGGCTTGCCGCCGAATTCGCGGTTCGCGCCGGAATCGGCCCGCGCGGCGCCGACTCGGTGTTGGTCGCCGGCGCGATCGGCGCGGCGCTGTTCTGTCTCGCTTGGCGCTCGTGGCATTACCTCGATGGAACTGGCGGGGACATTGCGGTTCATCACTGACGCACCTAGCTTGGTTGGAGAGGAGACTCTCCCACTTTGACCGTTCTCGATCTGTTGAACGACGACCCCCGCAAGAAGCGGGAGGCGTCCCCGTTGCGCCATCCTGAGAAGGCCGGTCGCCCCGACGCGCCGATTCTGCGCAAGCCGCCATGGATCAGGGTCAAGGCGCCGGGCTCCAAGGCCTGGGCCGAGACCAGCGGCCTGCTCAAGGACGCAGGTCTCGCGACCGTCTGCCAGGAGGCGGCCTGTCCAAACATCGGCGAATGCTGGGAGAAGAAGCACGCCACCTTCATGATCATGGGCGAGGTCTGCACCCGCGCCTGCGCCTTCTGCAATGTCGCGACGGGATTGCCGGCGCCGCTCGATCCGACCGAGCCGGGCAGGGTGGCTGAAGCGACCAGGGCGCTCGGCCTCTCCCATGTCGTGGTGACCTCGGTCGACCGCGACGATCTCGATGACGGCGGCGCCGGCCATTTCGCCGAAACCATCGCCGCGATCCGCTCGACATGCCCCGAAACGACGATCGAAGTCCTGACGCCGGATTTTTTGAGAAAGCCTGGGGCGCTGGAGCTTGTCGTCGCGGCGGGGCCCGACGTCTTCAACCATAATCTCGAAACCACGCCGTCGCTCTATGTCACGGTGCGGCCGGGCGCGCGTTATTTCCACTCGTTGCGGCTGCTGCAGCGCGCCAAGGAGCTGAACCCGTCGCTGTTCACCAAATCCGGCATCATGGTTGGGCTTGGCGAAAGCCGCATCGAAGTGATGCAGGTGATGGACGACATGCGCTCGGCGGAAGTCGATTTCATCACCATCGGCCAATATCTGCAGCCGACCCGCAAGCACCATCCGATCGATCGCTTCGTGACGCCCGAGGAGTTCGACTCTTATAAGGCGATTGCCTATGCCAAGGGCTTTCTCTATGTCGCGTCCTCGCCGCTGACCCGCTCGTCGCACCATGCCGGCGACGATTTCGCCAAGCTGCGCGCGGCGCGGGGGCTGCGGCCCCCACCCGAGCCCTCCCACTTGCGGGAGAGGGGGTAGAGTCGGCGCTGCTTCGGGATTTCGCTAACGTTGCACGTTAGCGTCCTCTCCCCCGCGAAGCGGTGGGACAGCAGGGAGAGGGCTTGGCCGCACTTTGCAAGTGATCTCCGCAGGGCGAGGCGGATTACGCCCCCAGCGCCGTGGAAATCTCCGCAAGAGTGGCGCGCTCGGCATCGCTCACCTTCACGCCGCCAAAGCCCAGAAAGCCGCCCTCGGTGCCGGCCTCCGCGACGAGATTGGCGATATGATTGAGCCAGCTCTTGAAGGCTTTCGACTCGCTGGGCGCCTTTGAATCGAGGATCGACGCGGTGCTGCGCAATTCGCTAAGCGCACGATCCTTGAATTCGTCGACCTTGGCGCCGTCGACGACATTCTTCACGCCTTCGCGCGCGGCGGCGCGTCCGTCCGCCGTTAATAGATCATTGACGACCGCCTTGATCAGCGCGTCGGCTTTCGGATCGGATTTGGCGGCGGCCAAAGCCTTGGCGCTGGCGAAGCCTTCCTGCAACGTCCCGATAAAGCCGCTGGGGTCGCCGGCGCTGACCGCAAAGCCCGCAAGCAACGGCGATTCCAAGATTTTCTTCCACTCGTCGGCCGTGAAATCGGATTTGTCCGCCATCGTTTCCTCCATCGGAATAGTGCGCTTATTAGGAGCCAGCGAGAACGCGTCGATTAAACCTGCGCTCCGGCGGGATTGTTCCAGCCGCGCGGACCCCGGCTTTTGCCGCTGTCGCGTCGATGAATTAGAAGCTTGGGCTCATGAAGAGCTTCCGCAACCGTCGCCATGTGCCCCACAGCGCCCAGGAAATGTTCGCGCTGGTTAGCGACGTCGACTCCTATCCGCAGTTCGTGCCCCTCTGTGAGGCGATCCGCATCCGCCGCCACACGGAGACTGCGCCGGGGATCGTCGTGTCGTCCGTCGAAATGCAGGTCGGCTTCAAAGCGATCTGCGAACGCTATGTGAGCCGGGTCTGCTGCGACGCCAACAAGCTAGAGATCAGGGTCGAATGCGTCGAAGGGCCGTTTCGTAAGCTCGACAACCGCTGGACCTTTCGCGACGAGCCGGGGGCGAGCGCGCTGGCGCCCCGGTCGACCGTCGATTTCTTCATCGCTTATGAATTCAAGAGCGCGGCGCTCGGGTTGGTAATGGGCGCGATGTTCGATCGGGCCTTCCACAAATACGCCGACGCCTTTGTCAAAAGGGCGGACGAAGTTTACGGCCGTCGCCGCTAAACGGCTGTGACGGCGCTCGTCAGCATATTTAGCGCCTGCGCAACTGAGGCGACGCGGATTTCCGCGCGGGGCTGGGGACCGAAACGGCGCTCGACGTGGGCAACCTCGCCGCCGCGGCGGGCGCAGGCGAAATGAACGAGTCCCACCGGCTTTTCCGCCGAGCCGCCGCCGGGGCCGGCGACGCCCGTCACGGCGACGGCGATGTCGGCGAGCGATTGATCGATCGCGCCTAGCGCCATGGCGCGGGCGACCTCGGCGCTGACCGCGCCATGGCGTTCGATGAGCGGCCAGGGAATGCCGAGCATGCCGCGCTTCGCCTCATTGGAATAGGTGACGAAGCCGCGCTCGAACACGTCGGACGAACCTGGGATTTCGGTGAGCGCCGCGGCAACGAGCCCGCCGGTGCAGGATTCCGCCGTCGCCACGCGCAGTCCCTTGGCGCGCGCCGCGTCGAGAAGATTTTTAGCTTTTACGTATGTAGTATTTTGACGCATTACGTATCTCATAAATCCGCATGACGTATCTCATACGAAATGCGTTAAGCCATTCGGCTGTCATTCCCGACGCGTGAAGCGCGATCGGGAATCCAGTGCAAAACCAGCGTTCGTGGAAAGCGCCTGGATTCCCGGTCAGGCCTGCGGCCTGCCGGGAATGACATTGCCCAAGCGAACGGATCCGCCACTATTCGTATCATAGATCGCCCGCTGGCTTCCCGCGCAGCGCCTTCACGTCGCCGCGCTGCTTCTTGCCGGCGAGCCGTCTGAGTTTCGAAGCGAGCGTCGGGCGGGTTTTCTTGCGCGGCGGCGGGGGAGGCTCGGCGGCCGTGCGGATCAGCGTCACGAGACGTTCGAGCGCATCCGCCCGGTTGCGCTCCTGCGTGCGATAGCGCTGCGCCTCGATCAGGAGGACGCCCTCCTTGGTGAGGCGGCGTCCGGCGGTTCGCGCGAGCCGCGCTTTCACGTCATCGGTCAGAGAGGGCGAGGCGCCGACGTCGAAGCGCAGCCGCACGGCGGTTTCCACCTTCTGCACATTCTGGCCTCCGGGTCCCGAAGCGCGCGCGAATTCCTCCACGATCTCCCAATCGTGGAGCGCAATTCTTTCGGTCACGCGGATCATTAGAAGCCTCGGGCGCTGCAAAGTGGCCTTATAGCAGGTCGCGCGCCCGATTGCGGAAGCCTTGGCGATGTCTCAATCTGGGTTCGACGTCGGGCGAATAGAGCGGAAAACGCGCAGCGACCAAATGTCGGAATCGGCCTACAATGGCCCAAGTCGGCAGGTCGGTCGGGAGTGGACATTCATGGCGAAACACCGAATCTATACGACCAGTTTCGCAAGCGTTTATCCTCTTTACGTCGCAAAAGCTGAAAAGAAAGGACGCACAAAAGCAGAGGTCGACCAGATCATCTCGTGGCTGACGGGCTATGGTCAGGAGGAATTGAAAACCCAACTGGAGAAACAGACTGACTTTGAGACATTTTTTGCGGAGGCTCCCATGATCAATCCTTCGCGAACCTTGATCAAGGGCGTGGTTTGCGGCGTCCGAGTGGAGGATATCAAGGAGCCGACGATGCGAGAAATTCGCTATTTGGACAAACTCATTGATGAGTTGGCGCAAGGAAGGGCGATAGATAAAATTCTGCGAAAAAATTGACTCTGAGCGATCGAACGCCGTCCGTTCTTGGCTTAAGCCGTCGAAGACTTCGCGGGCCGGCTCTCACGGCAACCGCACCGTGGCGATCGCCAGCGCCGCCATGCCTTCTTGCCGTCCGGTGAAGCCCAGCCGCTCGGTCGTCGTCGCCTTGATCGCGATGCGGCCAATGTCGACGCCCATTGTCGCGGCGAGGCTTTCGCGAATGCGTTCGCGGTGCGGGCCGATTTTCGGCGCTTCGCAAATGATCGTCGCGTCGACATTGGCGATGGCGCCGCCGCGGGCGCGAACGAGTTCGCAGGCGCGCGCCAAAAAAATTGACGAGGCCGCGCCTTTCCACTGCGGATCGGAGGGCGGGAAATGCGCGCCGATGTCGCCCTCGGCGATCGCGCCGAGTATGGCGTCTGTGATCGCATGGGACAGCACATCGGCATCGGAATGGCCGGCGAGGCCATGGCTGTGCGGAATCTCGACGCCGCCGAGAAAGACCGCGTCGCCGGGTCCGAAGGCGTGGACGTCATAGCCCTGGCCCATGCGGATATCCGGCAGATCGGCGAATGCGGCTGGCTTTAAGAGCTCCATGGCGCGGGCGAAATCCTGTTGCGTCGTCAGTTTGAAATTGGCCGCGTCGCCGTCGAAAATATAAACCTTCGCGCCGGCGGCCTCGGCGATCATGGCGTCGTCGGTATATTCGCGCCCGCCGGCGGCCGCCGCGCGATGCGCCTTCAAGATGAGATCGAAGCGGAACGACTGCGGCGTCTGCACGGCGCGAAGCCGTGCGCGCTCGGGCGTCGCGATCACGACCCTTGTGTCGTCGATCTCCTTGATCGTATCCGCGAGCGCCACGCCGGGCGCGGCGGCGCCATGAATCGCTGCAGAATTAATCGCTCGCGCGACCAGCGCGGCGTCGGCAAAGGGACGTGCGGCGTCATGGATCAGTACGATGTCGGGCGCGCCCTCTGCCGCGAGCGCCTCGAGACCGTTCCTGACGCTGTCCTGCCTTGTCGCCCCGCCGAAGGCTGGCGGCAGAAGTCGCGCGCGTTCGGATGGCGAAAGCTCGGCCACGCTAGCTTGATACTGGTTGAAATCGTCGCGATGGATGACGACTTTCAGCGCAGCTTCCGGCGTCGCCGCGCCCAGCCCCTCGAGCGTTCGGGCGAGCAAGGTCTTTCCGGCGATCGATCGGTATTGCTTGGGCGGGCCGTCGCCGGCTCGCGCGCCGCGCCCGCCAGCGACGACGAGAATGGCGATGGAAGGATGGTCCGGAGCGGCGCCCATGGCCGCTCTCTGTCGGTTTTCGCCTTCGCCGTCAAATGTCGGCGCGCAAGGAAATGCTATGTTGCAAGTGCGAAGAGAACTGCTTATGATGTGGGCAAGATGGCTACTGCCAAAAAACTAGGCGTTGGCCTTTCGCCTCCGCCTCTGCGCGTTGGCGGGCTCGTGTTGACCGGCCGTGCGCTGCTCGCGCCAATGGCCGGCGTGACCGATCCCGCCATGCGTCGCATCGCCTTTCGCCTTGGGGCTTCGGCGACGGTGAGCGAGATGGTGACGGCGGCGGGCGTCGCTCGGGGCGATCGCGAAACGTCGATGCGCCTTGCGCGCGCCGGCGAGGGTCCGCGGGTCATTCAGATCGCCGCGCGCGCGCCGGACGAAATCGCGGCGGCGGCGCGTTGCGCCGAAGCCGCCGGGGCTGATTGGGTCGATATCAACATGGGCTGCCCTTGCAAGCGTGTCACCGGAGGCCTCGCGGGCGCCGCGCTGATGCGCGATCTCGATCAAGCGGCGCGGCTTATCTCAGCAGCTCGTGAGGCAATATGCGTGCCGCTCACCGTTAAAATGCGCCTGGGATGGGACGATACGAGCCGCAACGCGGCCGAGCTGGCGCGTCGGGCCGAGGCGGAAGGCGCCGCGATGATCACCGTTCACGGCCGCACGCGGCAGCAGTTCTATTCGGGCCGGGCCGACTGGCGGGCGATCGCCGCGGTGAAGGAAGCCGTGCGCATTCCGGTGATCGCCAATGGCGATTGCGCCAATGAAGAGGACGCCGCCGCAATGCTCGAATCATCGCACGCCGATGGGGTGATGATCGGGCGGGCGGCGATGGGACAGCCCTGGATCGTCGGCGACATCGCGCATTTTCTAAGGACTGGCAAAAGGCGACCGCCGACGACGCCGGCGCAGCGCGCGGAAATCGCGCGCGAACATCTCTCAGGCCTCGTGGCGTCGATGGGCGCGGCGGCGGGTCTGCGTCATGCGCGCAAGCATCTTGCCGCCTATGTCGATCGCTTGCGGCGGCCACTGGCGGCTGACGCGCGCCGCGCCCTTGTCACGACAGAGTCGCCCGACGAGGCGGCGCGGCTGATCGAGTTGATATTCCTAGGAGGTGCTCCTGTGGAGCAGGGGGAAGCGGCATGAGCCTTACCGATCGCCCGCGCCGGAATGGCGCGCATTGCGCGAGTTTCGAGCCGCTCAAAATCATCAATGAGGCGGGCCGCTCCTGCATGCTCGAGGCCTTGCCGAATCCGATCCTGACCGTCGCCCGCGACGGCGTCATCGAGGACGCCAACGCCGCCGCAGAGGTTTTCTTCGAACTCGGCAAGCCGTTGCTCATCGGGCAGTCGCTCGATCGGCTGCTGCCGTTCGGATCGCCGCTGACCGCGCTCATTGAACAGGTCCGTGAGCGCGGCGCGACGATCAATGAATACAAGGTCGATCTCGGCCGGCCGGGCCAGGACGCCGACCGGCGCGTCGACGTTCACTGCGCGCCGCTTCCCGAGGGCGACGGGCTCGTGCTTGTCATGCTCCAGGAGCGAACAATTGCCGACAAAATAGACAGACAGTTGACGCATCGCGGCGCTGTCCGCTCCGTTTCGGGGCTCGCCTCGATGTTGGCGCATGAAATCAAAAATCCGCTGTCCGGCATTCGCGGCGCCGCACAACTGCTCGAATCCTCGCTCGGCGACCAGGATCGCGCGCTGACTCGACTGATTTGCGACGAAACCGACCGGATCGTGCGCCTCGTCGACCGGATGGAGGTTTTTTCCGACGCGCGTCCGCTGCAACGGGAGCAGGTCAACATCCATTCGGTGCTCGACCATGTGAAGCGCGTCGCGCAAAGTGGATTTGCGCGCAACATTCGGTTCATTGAAAATTACGATCCTTCGCTGCCCGCGGTTTCCGCCAACCGCGATCAGCTGGTGCAGGCCTTTCTCAATCTGGTGAAGAACGCCGCCGAGGCTGTGGGCGAGGCCGTCGATGGCGAGATCGAACTCTCGACCGCTTTCCGTCCCGGCGTGAGCCTGCGCGCGCTGGGCGAAAAAAGCCCCATCGGACTGCCCCTGGAATTTTGCGTGCGCGACAATGGACCGGGCGTCCCGGACGACATCGCGGCGCATCTTTTCGATCCCTTCGTGACGACGAAATCGACAGGAACTGGCCTCGGACTTGCACTGGTTGCGAAGATCGTCAACGACCACGGCGGCATTGTGGAGTGCGAGTCCCTCCCCAGACGCACGACGTTTCGGGTGCTGATGCCGATGTTTAGAGCGAAACGGCCAGAACAACGCGAGGAACGGCGTGCATGATATCTCGCAGGCGCGGGAGAACCGAACAATGACGCGAGGAGAAATTCTCGTCGCTGACGACGACGCCTCCATCCGAACTGTCGTCGCCCAGGCGCTGTCGCGCGCGGGCTATGAGGTGCGCACCACCGGCGCGGCGGCGACGCTGTGGCGCTGGGTGCAGTCGGGCGAGGGCGACCTCGTCGTCACCGACGTGGTCATGCCGGACGAAAACGCCTTCGAGTTGCTGCCGCGGATCAAGAAGCTGCGTCCCGAGCTGCCGATCATCGTCATGAGCGCCCAGAACACCTTCATGACCGCCATCAGAGCGTCGGAGCGGGGCGCCTATGACTATCTGCCCAAGCCGTTCGACCTCAAGGAGCTTGTCGGCATCGTCGGGCGCGCCATGGCCGAGCCGCGCAGACAGCCCGAACACGACGGGCATGAGGAAATCGAGGGGATGCCGCTTGTCGGCCGCTCCCAGGCGATGCAGGAAATCTATCGCTCGCTAGCGCGATTGATGCAGACCGACCTGACGGTGATGATCAATGGCGAGTCCGGCACCGGCAAGGAACTTGTCGCTCGCGCCCTGCATGACTATGGAAAGCGCAAGAAGGGTCCGTTCGTCGCGGTCAATATGGCGGCGATCCCGCGCGATCTGATCGAGAGCGAACTCTTCGGCCATGAGAAGGGCGCCTTCACCGGCGCCAACCAGCGGTCGGCCGGCCGTTTCGAACAGGCCGAGGGCGGCACGCTGTTTCTCGACGAAATCGGCGACATGCCGATGGAGGCGCAGACAAGGTTGCTGCGGGTGCTGCAGCAGGGCGAATATACGACGGTGGGCGGGCGCACGCCGATCAAGACCAATGTCCGGATCATCGCCGCGACCAACAAGGACCTGCGCATCCTCATCCAGCAGGGCCTGTTTCGCGAGGACCTGTATTTTCGCCTCAACGTTGTGCCGCTTCGCCTGCCGCCGCTGCGCGAACGCGTCGAGGACATTCCCGACCTCGTCCATCACTTCTTCAAAGTGGCGGCGAATGAAGGCCTGCCGCAGAAATATATCGAACAGCCGGCGCTTGACCGGATGAAGAAATACCGCTGGCCGGGCAATATCCGCGAGCTTGAGAATCTTATTCGCCGGCTCGCCGCCCTGCATCCGCAGGAAGTCATTTCCGATCAGCTCGTCGAGGCGGAGCTTGAACATGAGATTCGCCAGGCCGAGCCCGAAAAGAGCGCCGCGTCAGCCGCGCCGTCGCAGGAATCGCCAGACGGACAGACGCTCTCGACTTCGGTCGAATTGCACCTCGCGAAGCTCTTTCGCGACTATGGCGACCAATTGCCGCCGCCGGGCCTTTACCACCGCATCATTCGCGAGATCGAAATTCCGCTTGTTTCCGCCGCGCTTGCGGCGACCCGCGGAAACCAGATCAAGGCCGCGGAACTGCTCGGGCTGAACCGCAACACGCTGCGCAAGAAGGTCAACGACCTCGACATCCGCCTGATGCGCTCGCCTAGGTAGCGGCTTGCCAGGGGTTCAATTGCAAGCGGCCGGGGCGAAGCCTATACAGGCGCCATGGCCCTGACGGGAGATTCGGCTTCTCCGCCAAAATCGAAAGGCGTAACGCCGTTTCGCAGCTGGTTCGGCCCGATCATCGTGATCGGGGCCGTGGGCTGCGCTTTGGCCACTTTTCTCGTCGTGGCGGAGTTCGGCGCGCTGTCGCCGACGGACAATCGGCTGCTGCCGCTGCTCGTCGTCAACGGCGTGTTCGTCGGCGTCTTGCTGGCGATGGTGCTCGTCAAGGCGTGGCGCCTCTACCGCGTCTGGCGGCGCGGGGAGGCGGCGGCGCGCCTTCATGTCCGCACGGTCGGCTTTTTCTCGGTCATCGCCTTGATTCCGGCGATTCTGCTGGCGGTGGCCGGCTCCTTGACGCTGGAGCGCGTGCTCAACCCCGCCTTCATGTCGAGCGTCAAGATCTTTGTCCACAACACCGCGGAAGCCGCGGCCGTTTTCCGCGAGAGCCAGTGTCGGGCGCTGCTGCAGGAGGCGCAGCTCACCGCCTCTGATCTCGATCGCGCCGCTATTCTCTACAATTCCGATCGGCCGTATTTTCACCAGATCTTCCAGTCGCGAGCGTATTTTCTCGGCTTTTCGGTCGCCGCTTTGGTGAAATCAAACGGCGAAATTCTCGATCGAATCGATGTGGCGCAGAACGCCGCCTCGATCATCATCGCCCCGCCCAAATCCGACTTCGACGATGCGCGGCGCGGCGAACCGCTGTGTCTGGTCATCGATGAAGGCAAGAGCTTCGTGGCGTTGCGCGCGCTCAGCGCCTTTCAGGACACTTTTCTTTACGTCACTCGGCCGATCGATCCGATCGCGGTGGAATTTCCCAAACAGGCGCAAAGCCTCATTAGCAGCTACGACGCTTTCGACGGCTATCGCGCCGCCGTGCAGCGGGCCTTCGTGTGGATGTACGGTTTCCTGACGACGATCATGCTGCTGTCGTCCATCTGGTTCGGCCTCGATTTCGCCGACCGTCTGGTGACGCCGATCCGCGACCTGATCGCCGCGACCGACGAAGTGTCGGCGGGCAATCTCGACGTTCGCGTCAATGTCGACAGGCAGCACGGCGAATTGGCGCGGCTCGGCGACGTTTTCAACAATATGACGACTGAACTCAATCTTCAGCAGAGCCGACTGATCGAGGCCAACCGGATCAATGACGAGCGGCGCGAATTCACCGAGGCCGTGCTCGCCGGCGTGCCGGTGGCGGTTATGGGCGTCGATTCCGACAGCGTCGTCACCATTTTGAATCGCTCGGCCGAGGAACTTTCGCTTGCGGACGCCAAGGGGCAGGCGACGGTCGGCGCTTCCGTGGCGTCGGTCCTGCCGGAAATCGCGCCGATCCTTAAAGACGCGGCCGAGGTTTTCCCGCGCGCCGTGCAAAGCCAGATCACTCTCAAGCGCGGCGTCGCCGAGCGCACATTGAACGTCAGAGTCACATCCGCGCGCGCCGACGCCGGACAACACAATTTTGTGGTGACGCTCGACGACATCACCGACCTCGTAATGGCGCAGCGCACTTCCGCCTGGGCGGACGTGGCGCGGCGCATCGCCCATGAGATCAAGAATCCGCTGACGCCGATCCAGCTTTCGGCGGAACGGCTGCGCCGCAAATACGGCAAGGTAATCCAGGAGGATCGCGACATTTTCGACCAATGCACCGATACGATCGTGCGCCAGGTCGACGATATCAAGCGGATGGTCGACGAGTTTTCATCCTTTGCGCGTATGCCGAAGGCGCGCCCGGAGCGCGACGATCTTAACGAATGCATTCGGCAGGTGGCGTTCCTCATGCGCGTTGGCAACGCCGATCTCGACATTGTCGAGGATTTGCCGGAGAAGCCGGTCATCGCGCAGTTCGATCGCCGCTTGCTGTCGCAGGCGCTCACCAATATCGTTAAGAACGCCGTCGAAGGCGTCGCCGCACGTGAAGAAAAAGACGCTGAGGAAAAGGGACGAATCGAAATTAAATTGGATGTGCGCGATCGCATGGCTGAAATCGATGTGATCGACAATGGTAAGGGCTTCCCGGCGATGAACCGGCAGCGCCTGCTCGAACCCTATATGACGACGCGATCGGACGGCACCGGTCTGGGCCTGCCGATCGTCGCAAAGATCATCGAGGATCACGGAGGCCGGCTGGAGTTGCTGGACGCGCCGTCGGGTCGGGGCGCCTGCGTAAGGCTGATCGTGCCCCTCGCCGCGGAGACGTCCTCAAAGGAGACGTCCTTGAAGGAAGAGTCGCGCTCGGCCGGCGGCCGGGCCGAAAGTACGGCGGCGCATGAAAGTAATGCGGGGCAGAGCGGGGTATAATGGCCACCGATATTTTAATTGTCGACGATGAAGAGGACATCAGAGAACTCGTCGCCGGAATTCTGAAGGACGAGGGGCATGGTGTCCGAACCGCCAAAGACTCCGACGAGGCGCTTGCCGCCATCGCCAGCCGGCGACCGCATCTGGTTTTTCTCGACATCTGGCTGCAAGGGTCTCGACTCGACGGGCTCCAGGTGCTCGAGCAGGTGCAGAAGCAGCACAAGGGCTTGCCGGTGGTCATGATTTCCGGCCACGGCAATATCGAAACCGCGGTCAGCGCGATCAAGATCGGCGCTTACGACTTCATTGAGAAGCCCTTTAAGGCCGACCGGCTGGTGCTCGTCGCCGAACGCGCGCTCGAAGCCTATCAGCTGCGGCGCGAACTTTCCGCCTTGCGCCAGCGGGCAGGGGCGTTCGACCGCATCGTCGGCGACTCGCCGGCGGCGCATCAATTGCAGCAGCTCATCGGCCGGGTGGCGCCTGTGAACTCCCGCGTCCTGATCACCGGCGCGCCGGGCACCGGCAAGGAGCTTGCCGCGCGCTGCATTCATGAGGCGTCAAACCGCGCCGGCGGACCGTTCGTGGTGATCAATTCCGCGACGATCACGCCGGAAAATATGGAGATCGAGCTTTTCGGGCGCGAAGGCGCGGACGGCGAGCGCAAGATCGGCGCGCTCGAGGAGGCGCATGGCGGAACGCTGTTCCTCGATGAAATCGCCGATATGCCCAAAGACACGCAGGCGAAAATCCTGCGCGTGCTGGTCGACCAGACATTTCAACGGGTTGGCGGATCAAACAAAGTCCAGGTCGATGTGCGCATCATCTCCTCCTCGGCGCGCGATCTCGCCTCGGCGATCGAGGAGGGAACCCTGCGCGAGGATCTCTTCCACCGCCTCGCCGTGGTGCCGATCCGGGTGCCGTCGCTCGCCGAACGGCGCGAGGACATTCCCTCGCTCATCAACTATTTCATGGAGAACATGTCGCTCGCATCCGGCATGCCGCGCCGGCGAATCTCGGAAGACGCGCTCGCCGTCCTGCAGTTGCACGACTGGCCAGGAAACATCCGGCAGTTGAAGAACAATGTCGAGCGCCTGATGATCGTCACCTCGGGCGATCCTGGCGCGACGATCACCGCTGAAATGCTTCCCGCCGACGTTGGAGAGCTTGTTCCGGCGACGCCGGCGGGCGTCCGCGGCGAAAAATTGATGAGCCTGCCGCTCAGAGAAGCGCGGGAAGTTTTCGAACGAGAATATCTCGTCGCGCAGCTCAATCGTTTCTCCGGGAATATCTCCCGCACGGCGGAGTTCATCGGCATGGAGCGCTCCGCCTTGCACCGAAAACTTAAGTCGCTCTCTGTTGAGTCTTAAAAACAATTATATATCGAAATGAATTGATGTAAGACTTCAACTGTCGTCCTGCCGCCGTCGAGGCTGCGCTCACGTTGAATTGAGGCTTTGCGGCGCCATCCGCCTGGGTTGCGCCTTGCGCTTCGCCATTTGAAGGGTTCTAATGAAAACTGCGGCGAAAGAAGAAGAACGATCCCTCGGGGGCGGCGTCAATTCCGCTCGGCTAAAAAACAGAACAGGACAGCCGATGTCGTCAGAGCGTTCGCAAAATCTGCAAGATACGTTTTTGAATTTCGTCCGGAAGAATAAAGTCCCGCTCACGATCTTCCTCGTCAACGGCGTCAAGCTCCAGGGAATCGTCACCTGGTTCGACAATTTCTGCCTGTTGTTGAGGCGCGACGGGCATTCTCAGCTCGTCTACAAACACGCCATCTCGACGATCATGCCCGGACACCCCATACAGATGTTTGAGCCGGGCGAGGACGAGGGGCAGGCCGACAAGCAACGGTAGGCGATTGAGGGCGGACAGCGAAGCAAGCTCAGGCGCGACGCCGAAGGCGGCGAGCGCCAGGGCCTTGGTCATCGGACCCTATCTGACCCAGGGCGGGACCGCGCGCGCTCGGGACCCGGCTGCTCGGCTTGCCGAGGCCGTGGGCCTTGCCCAGGCGATCGAACTCGATGTCGCCGGCGAATTGGCGATCGCGCTGGGCGAGGTTCGACCGGCGACCTATCTCGGCAAGGGCAAGGTCGAAGAAATCGCGGCGATCGTCGAGGCCAAGGAGATCGCGCTGGTCAGCATGGACTGCCAGCTCTCGCCCGTGCAGCAGCGCAATCTCGAAAAGGCTTGGAACGCCAAGGTCATCGATCGGACCGGGCTGATCCTCGAAATCTTCGGCCAGCGCGCCCGCACTAAGGAAGGCGCGCTGCAGGTGGAACTCGCCCATCTCGCCTATCAGAAATCGCGGCTCGTGCGCTCCTGGATCCATCTCGAACGCCAGCGCGGCGGCTTCGGCTTTCTCGGCGGCCCCGGCGAGACTCAGATCGAAACCGACCGGCGCCTGATCGAGGAGCGGATGCGCCGGATCGAGCATGATCTCGACAAGGTGAAGCGCACCCGAGCCCTGCACCGCAAGACAAGGCGCGAGGTTCCCTATCCCGTCGTCGCGCTCGTCGGCTACACCAACGCCGGCAAGTCTACCCTGTTCAATCGGCTGACGCGAGCCGAAGTGCTGGCGCAGGACATGCTCTTTGCGACTCTCGATCCGACGCTGCGCCAGATCAAACTGCCGCATGGCGCGCGCATCCTGCTCTCCGATACGGTGGGGTTCATCTCCGATCTGCCGACGATGCTCGTCTCGGCCTTTCGCGCGACTCTCGAAGAAGTGACGCTCGCCGACGTGGTTCTCCATATCCGCGACGTGTCGCATGAAGATTGGGAGGCGCAGGCGAAAGACGTCGAGGCGATCCTCGACGAGCTCGGCCTCAAAGGCCAGGCCGAAGGCCGAATCCTCGAAGTCTGGAACAAGATCGACGCGCTTGATCCGGAACGGCTATCGGCGCTCAGTCTGGCGGCGCGCGGGATCGACCCGCAGCGACGGCCGATCCTTGTATCGGCGTTGACCGGGCAGGGACTCGACGAATTGCTGGCGCGGATCGAAGCGAGGCTGGCGGCGGGACGCGTCAGGTTCGAACTCGATCTGGAGGCCGCCGACGGCGCCGGACTGGCTTGGCTTCACGCCCACACGGAGGTTCTCGAACGCGAAGCTCTGCCTCAGGGCGGCGTTCATCTTGTCGTTCGAGTCGACCCGGAACGTTCGGACGGTCTCGCCAGACGCTTTCCTCAGGCGGAAGTGGTCAACGAATCCGGCCGACGGCGCCGGCGGGCGGCGTCGTAAGCGTCAGCGCTTCTTCTCGGCCTGCTTAGCTTCCACCCACAAGGCTTCCATCTCATCGAGAGACGCCGCTTCGGGCGAACGCCCATTCTCCGCAAGCCGCTGCTCGATATGGCGGAACCGCCGCTCAAATTTGGTGTTGGCGCTGCGTAGCGCCTGTTCAGGGTCGACTCTGGCGTGGCGCGCAAGATTGGCGACGACGAATAAAAGATCGCCGATCTCCTCTTCGAGCGCCGGCGAGGCGCTGGCGCCGGGCAGGGCGAGCTCCACGGCGACCTCTTCCGTTTCCTCGCGAATTTTATCGAGAATGTGCTGCGCGTCGTCCCAATCGAAACCGACCGTTGACGCCTTCTGTTGCAACTTCAGGGCGCGGGTCAGCGCCGGCAAGGCGAGCGGCGCGCCGTCGAGCAGGCTCGTCGGCGGCCCGCCCGGCTTCGCCGCCTTCTCGCGCGCTTTGATCGCGCTCCACTGCGCGCTTACGCCGTCGGCGTCGAGCGACCGGACGTCGCCGAAGACATGGGGGTGTCGGCGAACGAGCTTGTCGCAGATCGCGTCGACGACGTCCTTGAAGGCGAAAAGGTCTTGTTCCTGGGCCATCCGCGCGTGGAACACGACCTGCAGCAGGAGATCGCCCAATTCGTCCTTGAGATCGGCGAGGTCGTGACGCTCGATGGCGTCGGCGACTTCATAAGCCTCTTCGATCGTGTAAGGCGCGATCGAACGGAAATCCTGCTCGAGATCCCAGGGACAGCCGCTGCCTGGCGTGCGCAGCGCCGCCATGATTTCGATCAGTCGGGCGACATCGCCGTTGGGTCGGGCCGACATCAGGTTTCCCCAAAGAAAAACGCCGCGGCCCTCAAGAGGATCGCGGCGCGTCGATGACTGGAGCGAAACTCAATCCAGCGTGATGGACAGCGCCTCGCGGCCCTTCGCCGTGTCGACCACCTGCATGGTGACAGGCTGTCCCTCGGCGAGACGGTTCACGCCGGAAGGTCCAAGGATCGAGATATGCACGAACACGTCCTTGCCGCCATCGTTTGACTGCACAAAGCCGAAGCCCTTCGTCTCGTCGAACCATTTGACCTTGCCGGAGACAGGCACGGCGGTCGACGGATCGGGCGCTTGGCGACGGGGCCGGGGACTGTCGAAGCCGCCTCCGCTGCGCGGCGGCGGCGCGCGCTCGGCGGCGCCGGCAAGATCGACTTCGAGAATGCGCGCCACTTGCTGGCCCTTGACCGAGCTGGTGACTTGCACCTGCAATTTGGCGCCCGGCGGCAGGGAATCATATCCCGCCGCCTGAACGGCGCCGATATGGAGAAAGGCGTCGCCGGTGCCATTGCCGAGCTCGACGAAGCCGAAGCCTTTATCTGGCTTGAACCATTTCACGATGGCGTCGACGGCGGGCTCGTTCATCATCGGGGGCGGCGTGTCTGAAAATCCGCCGCCTCCAAACTGCGAACGTGGCGGCCGGCTGGGCCGCGGAGCGTCATAACCAAACGGGGCGTCATCATCGAATCCGCGTTTGCGGGGGCCCCGAAAGTCTCTACCTTTGCTCATGTCTACCTGCTCGTCTCCGCCAAAAACGGCAAGACCGCTATGCCAACCTTAGTGCGCCCAGGCGTTTCCGTTCGGGCGGCAAAAAGCGTGCCCGTTCGCAAACGACGATGATGTGCTCTTGAATGCCATATAGTCCCGCGCAGCGAGCCTTTTAGCAGAGTTTCGCCCCGGAAGGCCAGAGAATTCCGTAGCGCGATCCAAAAATCGAAAGAATCGCCACGGTTTGAGCGCCGCGCGCCGCTTCCGACTGGGCAGGAATGATAGCGTTTGCAGCGCCTTAGATAAGGCGTGAGATCGAATTCTGACGACAGTCGAAGAAGGTCCCGCCACAACTACGACGCAAAGCAGAGCGGTGAAGCGCGAAACTCAGATTCGGCGACCAGCCTCGAAGTGAGTTTGAACGGTCAGCGAAAGCAGGAGACGAAGGCTCGAGCGCCCGGAAACCGCCATGCACGATTCGCATAATCGATATTATGGAACCAAATGATCGGCGTCTCGGCGCGCCAGCGGCTTCAGACCTCCAGCGCCATGCCGTCAAAGGCCGGCGTGACATTTTCCGGCAGCGTCGTCTCTAGCGCGTCGTAATCCAGATCGACGTGAAGATCGGTCAGCACCGCGCGCTTGGGTTTGAAATGCTCGATGAAATCCAGCGCCTGTCCGACCGAGAGATGCGTGCCGTGCCGCTGATGGCGCAGCGCGTCGATGATCCAGAGATCGAGCCCTTCGAGATATTGCGCGCTCTCGGGCGGAATGGCGTGAAGGTCGGGCGTGTAGGCCACGTCGTCGAAGCGAAAGCCTAGCGCGTCCATGTCGCCATGGTCGAGGCGGAACGGCGTGGCGGCGATCGCGCCGCCGGGCCCGTCGATCGTCACCGCGCTCCCGAGATGCAGCCGATGTTCGGTCATCAGCGGCGGATAGAAGCTGCCGGGCGGCGTCTTGAAGATATAGTCGAACTTCTTGGCGAAGGCGCGTGACGTCGGCTCGTCCATATAGGCCGGGATGCGCCGTCCGCTCATAATCACGAGGCCGCGCAAATCGTCGACGCCATGCGTGTGATCGGCGTGCGGATGGGTGTAGAGGACAGCGTCGAGCCGCTTGACGTCGGCGTCGATGAGCTGTTCGCGCAGGTCTGGGCCGGTGTCCACGAGCACCTGCGTCGCCGCGTCAGCCGGACCGCGCGCGACAAGTATCGAGCAGCGCCGGCGCCGGTTCTTAGGGTTGTCGGGATTGCATTTCCCCCAGCCCTGCCCGACGCGCGGCACGCCGCCTGACGAGCCGCAACCGAGAATCCGGATTTTGAGGCTCACGCGGCGGCGTCCAAAGACGGCATTTTCGAAAAGAGCCGAAGCGCGTTTTCGGTCGTCGCGATGGCGAGTTCGGCGGCGCTGATTCCCTTGAGTTCCGCGAGGACGCGCGCGGTGTCGACGACAAAGGCCGGCTCATTGCGCTTGCCGCGATGGGGCGTCGGCGCGAGAAACGGCGCGTCGGTTTCGACCAGCATCCGCTCCAGCGGCACGTCGCGGGCGATCTCGCGCAGATATTCGGCGTTCTTGAACGTCACGACCCCGGAAAAGGAAATATGGAGCCCGAGCTCCAGCGCCGTCTCGGCGAGCCCGCGACCGCTGGTGAAGCAGTGGAGCAGGGCGGGGAAAGCTCCCTTCCCCATTTCATCCTTCAAGATGGCGGCGCAGTCGTCGTCCGCGTCGCGGGTGTGAATGACGAGCGGCAGGCCGGTTTCGCGGGCGGCCTCAACGTGAATGCGGAAAATCCGCTGCGCCACGTCGCGCGGCGCATGGTCATAGTGATAATCGAGCCCTGCTTCACCCAAGCCCACGCATTTTGGATGCTGGGAAAGGGCGACAAGCGCCTCCACCGTCGGCTCGGCTTCTTCATGCGCATGATGCGGATGCGTCCCCACCGTGCAAAACACGTCCGGATAGGCCTCGGCGACCGCCGCGACCTGCTCGAAGCGCGACAGATGCGTCGAAATCGTGATCATCCGCGCGACGCCGCGCGCCTTCGCGCGAGCGATCGTCTCCGTAAGCTCGGGCGCGAAATCCGGAAAATCCAGGTGGCAATGGGTGTCGATCAGCATCAGTCTCGGACAGGAAGGAGCAGCGTCGCACCGGCCGGACGCCGACATTTCCTGCCGCTCCGGGACACGCAGACGCGCTGGGGCCATGTCGCAATATGGCTTGCCCGGCGGAAAACACAAATATCTCACGCCAACTTCTTCGCCGCTCGGCGGCGCGGCGCTATATTTTTAAGCAGCCATTTAGAGCTATCCGCGCGCTGTCGCCCTCGCGCGGAACATTTGTAGATCAGGGAGGAATCAGTGACGCAAGCTTCCGTCCAGGACGGCGATGGACGCCCGCCGGCGACGATCAAGGACGTGATCGACGTGCTCGGAGAGATCGACGACGCGACGCTGTCGGCGATCATGGATTTGCGCCCGACGATCGCCGACGTCGAGGAGGCGTCGATGTTTATGTCCGGCGATCGGGACGTGTTCGGCGCCGGCGCGCCCCTTAAGGATGTGGCCGGCGAAATCGTCTCGCTTCTCGGCGGCGACGATGAAGAAAGCCTGCCGCCGGTGATATGAGCATCGCCGCATCGTCGAGAAGCGGCGGCGCTCAGGCGGTCAGACTGTTCCTATGCGGCGACGTGATGATCGGTCGGGGCGTCGATCAGATCCTTGCCGCGCCCTCCCCGCCCAAGCTGTACGAGGAATATGTTTCATCGGCCGAGGAATATGTTCGTTTGGCCGAAGCGGCGTCCGGGCCGATTCCGCGGCAGGTCGATCCCTCTTATATCTGGGGCGACGCGCTGGCCGAGCTTCGCGCAGAGGCGCCAGACGCGAGCATCGTCAATCTCGAAACGAGCGTAACGCACAGCGAGACGGCTGAAGCCAAGGCGATCAATTATCGCGCCAGTCCGCAGAATGCTAAATGTCTACTGGACCTTGGAGTCGATTGCTGCGCGCTTGCGAATAATCATGTTCTCGATTGGGGGCGCTCCGGCCTTATCGAGACTCTCGACACGCTCGATCGGCTTGGCGTCGCTTTCGCCGGCGCCGGACGCACGATCGATGATGCGCGGCGGCCGGCGATCTTGGACATTCCTCGAAAGGCGCGGGTCGTCGTTCTGTCCTTCGCCCTGCCCGACAGCGGGACGCCCTTCGACTGGGCGGCGACGCGCGCTACGCCGGGCGTCAATCTACTGCCTGACCTTTCCCCGACAAGCGCCGACCGCGCCTGCGATTGGGCGAGAAACGCCGTAAGGCCCGGCGATATTCTGGTGGCGTCAATCCATTGGGGCGCGAACTGGGGCTATCGCGTCTCGAACGCGCAAAGACAATTCGCGCATCGGCTTATTGAACAGGGCGGCGCCGCGATCATCCACGGACATTCGTCGCATCATCCGAAGGGAATAGAAGTCTATCGCAATCGTTTGATCCTTTATGGCTGCGGCGACTTTTTGAACGACTATGAAGGAATCGGCGGCTTCGAGAGTTTTCGCGGCGATCTTTCGCCGATGTATTTCGCTCATATCGAAGCAGCGAGCGGCGATCTTCTGCGACTTCGATTGTTCCCGCTGCGAATGCGGTGCATGCGTCTGGAGCGGGCGTCAGCCGCCGACGCCGAATGGCTGGCGCAAAGGCTCGATCGCGAAAGCGCGCCGTTCGGCGTTCGCGTCCTGCGCCACGAGGACGGCGCGCTGTCCGCCTCCTGGTGAAGCGGCGAATGACGCAGCGACGTCCGTGACAAAATCGCCGGGCTTCCCATCTAAGGTTGGTCGGCCGCAGGCCGAGCGTGATTGATTGCCGTCGCGCGAAATCAGACGCAGTCGGTAGCGGAGGCGGCTTGACCAACAGCGCGTGCGATTGTGTGGTTCAAAAACAATCGATGATGCATCGGCTGGCTGTCGGCTAATGGACGCGGGAGGCGGCATGATTTCTCGGCGTATTTTGCTCGCAGCCGGCGCCGTCCTGCCTTTTCGCGCCCTGGCGAAAGCACAGGAGCTATGGCTTTCACAGGCGCTGCCGGAAGGCGTGCGCGAAGCCGCCACGCTCGAGGCTCTCGCCGGCAAAAAGCCGCTGATCAAACTCAGCCATCGTCCGCCGAATTACGAAACGCCGATAGAGTATTTCCGCAACGCCATCACGCCCAACGAAGCGTTCTTCGTTCGCTATCACTTGAGCGGCATTCCAAGCGTTGACCCCAAGACATGGGAACTCTCGATTGCCGGCGACGGCGCGGAGAGCGAAGTCGCGATCAGCCTCGAGGAATTAAAGAGGATGACGTCGGCCGAAATCGTCGCCGTCAATCAGTGCTCCGGCAATCGGCGCGGTCTGTTCCAGCCGCATGTCGCCGGCGTGCAATGGGGCTACGGCGCAATGGGCTGCGCGCGTTGGCGGGGCGTGCGGCTGAAAGACCTGCTCGACAAGGTCGGCGTGAAGAAGGAGACGACGGAAGTTTCATTTGCCGGAGCCGACCGTCCCGCCGTCGACAAGACGCCGGCCTTCGTAAAGAGCATCCCGCTGGAGAAAGCGCTCGAAGACTCTGTTTTGGTGGCTTACGAAATGAACGGAGAACCGCTGCCCGCGCTCAACGGATTTCCAGCCCGCATCATTGTGCCCGGCTGGACGGCCACCTACTGGATGAAACATCTCGTCGCGATCAAGTTGCTGACCAGTCCGGAGCAATCATTTTGGATGCGCACCGCTTATCGCCTGCCTAAGGGCAAATTCCCTACGACGAGCAGCTTCGCGTCGCAGGAGACGGAATCGAACATTCCGATCACCGACATCATGGTGAATTCGCTGATTGCGTATCCTGTCGACGGCGCCGAAATCCACGGCGGCGTTGCGATCGAAGGCGTCGCTTGGGATGGCGGGACGGGCATCAAGGCAGTCGACATTTCGCTGGATGACGGCGCGACATGGCATGCGGCGCAACTTGGCGAGGACCTCGGGCGTTTCGCATTCCGCGCGTTCAGTTTCCAGGTTCCAAGCGACGCGACAGGCAAGATCGCCGTCACCGCACGCGCGACCAATAACGCGGGCGAGACGCAAGGGCGGGATCTGATCCAAAATCCGGGCGGCTATCATCACAATGCGATGCAGACCGTCACGCTGAATGTGATCTAGGAGGGCGCTGTGAAGCCTATGCCGATCATGAGCATCGCGGCAATTCTCGTCGCCGGCGCCGCTCATGCCGCGGAAAGGCCGGTTGCGCTGAAAGCGGCGCCAGGGCTCGACAAGGTGGAGGCCAATTGTGCGGCGTGCCACAGCCTCGTCTATATTCAAATGAACTCGCCATTCCTCCCGGCCGAGAAATGGGATGCCGAAGTAACGAAAATGATCAGCGTGATGGGCGCGCGGATCAGCGAGTCCGACGCAAAAGCAATCGCCGATTATCTAAAGCAGAATTACGGCGAGCAAAGCGCGGCAAAATAGAACCGGCTTGAAGAGCTGAAAGGGATGTCACAATTCGCTCATCGCCGGCGCGGGTCGCCGCGAAGCCGATGACAAAAATGCCGGCGCTCCCCATCTAAGCGCCGTTACCCGCAGGCGGAGCGCGATCCATGGCCATCATCCTCAACCACGCCATCGTGCCGGCGCACGATAATGACGCAGCGGCGCGCTGGTTCGCGCGAATTTTCGGGCTGCGCTACGATGGCCCCAAGGGCCATTTCGCGCCGGTGAAGGTCAATGATTCGCTGACGCTGCTGTTCGACACGGACAACTCCTTTGGAGTCGGCCATTACGCCTTCCATGTCAGCGACGATGAGTTCGACGGGATTTTCGGGCGGGTGAAAGCGGAAGGCTTGGTCTTTGGCAGCGCGCCCGGTCGATTCACGGACGGCCAGCTCAATGACTGGAACGGCGGTCGCGGCGTCTATTTCAAGAGCCCGGACGGCCATATCCTGGAGTTGATGACCGCGCCGCAATAGCCAGCGGCTTAGGCGACCCTCGCCTCGTAAAAAATCGCTTGCATCGGCAGCCGCATGGGATTGTGGCCGAGCTCTTGCGCGAGTCTTTCGGCGAGCTCTTCGACAATGGACTCGGCGTCGACGCCGCCGCGTTCGCGCAGCTGTTCGACCAGCGGACTGCCGAACACGAATCCTCTCGCAAAATCCATCGGGTCGGCCACTTCAGCGACGCGCGGCCGAATGGAAACGCGGATGTCTGTGAAGCCGGCGTCGATCAGCGATTCCTTGATCGGATCGATCTCGGCGCAGCAAAAGGCGAGAAATTGCGGCGGATCGCCCGGAAAAAACCGTTCTATCGCCTCCAGTCCCAGGCGCGGAAAAGGATTGTAGCGGGGCGCATCCCAGACGCTGAACAAATATCGGCCGCTCGGCCGCAGAATCCGTCGCGCTTCACGATGCGCGCGGTCCTTGTCGGGAAAGAACATCAGACCGAACTGGCAGACGATCGCGTCGAAGGCGCTGTCGGCGAAAGGCAGATTCGATGCGTCGGCTGGCCCGAAGCTCACCTGCTCATCGGCGCCGAATTTCGACTTCGCCAGGTCGAGCATCGGCGCGTTGAGGTCGGTTGCGGTCAGTCGCGCCTGCGGGCCGAGCCCGTCGCGCAGCTTGCGCGTGACGATTCCCGTTCCGGCTGCAGTTTCGAGAACGTCGACGGGACCGTTCGCGGCCGCCAAACGAGCCATGTCCGCAGCAAAGTCATGAAAAATGACCGGGCCGAGGCTGCGGTCATAGTATTGGGGAACATCCCCGACGAAGCGCGCCGTATCGCTGATCGCCACGTGGTTCTCGCAGCGGAAGTTGGCGCTCGCCGCAGACCCCTGCCTGGCTGAGGACGGGATCTGCGGCGACGCTACAATGAGCTTACTACTGCGCGGGCGGCGTTTCGGCCGCAGGCTCCTCGGCCGCCGGCTTCGGCTTCGGTTTGGGCTTCGGCTTCGGCTTCGGCTTGGGTTTCGGCTTGGGCGCCGGCGCGGGCGCCGGCTCGGGAGTCGCAGCCGGCTCCGGAGCGGCGGCAGGCGCTGCTTCCTGCGGCGGCGGAGCGGGAGGCGCTTCTTCAGTAGCCGTTGGAGGGGGAGCGGGCGCCGGCGCCGGCGCGCGCTCCTGCTCATTTGGAGTTTCGACGGCCGACGGCTGCTCAGCCGGGGGTGTTTCGGGCTCCGCCGGCGATGCCGAGACGTCCGGCTGCGCCGGCGCCTCCGATTCGGCCGGAGCGGCAGCGGGCTCTTCGGCCGGCGCGCCCTCCTCGGTTGGAGCCGCCGGTTTAAACCGGCCTTCGATCGCCGCTTTCAGATTGGCGACGCCCTCTGTCGGCGCCGCGTAGATTCCCAATACGAATCCGATCGCGCCGAAGATGACTGCCGTCAGGATCGTTGAAATACCCCGCGCCATTCCGTGAGTTCCTCCGTGAGAAATGAGACGATTAGAGATACGACGCAACCAAGGCGGATGCTGCTGCGCGAACTCGATCGAGCGGCGCGTTGGGCGGCTCCTTCAAGTGAAGCCCCGAGTAGACATATTCGCACGTCAGGAGTTTGACCGGCAAGCCCGCAACGGCCGACGCCAATTATGTCGCCGCCGTCCCCCCTTTCAAACGCCTGATTGTGGTGAGCGCGTGGCGAAGGCAAAGGGCGTCCGGCGTCACTTGAGGCGGCAGTCAAAGCCGGCAGTGGGCTGCTCCCCGGAAGGGAGCGGCACGGTCGTCGGCTTGGCGAGCGGGCACCACGTGCCGAGATTGACCACATAGGCGCTCGCCCAATCGCGATCCGCCCGGTATTTGGACAAATCTTCCGCCGCCTTCAAACTGTCGGCATAATGAATGACGACGGCCCACGCGGATTTTCGACGATAGAGAATAATGTCCGAATCGGCTGGCGCGAGCCCTTTCGCCTTGATCGCTTGCTGATTGGCCGTGGATGGGACGCTCGACGCAATCAAAACGACGCCGAAACCCCTTTCGCTGGACGGCGCGACGGGTCCCGGGGGCGGAGCCGGCTCGGGCTCCGGGGCCGGCGGCGGCGTCGGAGAAACGGCGGAGACCGCGGCCGATGGCGGCGGCGTGATCGGAGCGGGCGCCGGCGGCTGGTCCGCTTCTCTTTTCGAGATCGAAAACCACATTAATCCGGCGCCGAGAAACATGACGAACAGCGCCGGCCCGTTGAGCTCCATCTCAATGGCTGGCAATTTAATCTTGCTCATGCCGCCGCCGGAAAATTTAAAGGGGAGCAGGACCAGTCCGGTCAGAATGAGCGCCAGTCCGAACCAAAACATGATCTGCAGGTCGCTGATGCTCATGTCGCTCTCCTCATCGAATGCGCAGTTCACGAATCAATCTTGAAACGTTTCGTTTGCGACATCAGCGCGCCTCGTCCTCCACGAAACGCGGGAACGCCGGGGTCGGCGGCGGCAGCGGCGCGCCCTCCTGGAGCGCGTTCCCTTCGCCCGCGTGGGCGAAGTCACGCTCGTCCGGACCGACGTCCAGGAGATCGAGCAGCTTGCCGGCGGACTCAGGGACAAACGGCTGCAACGGAATCGCCAGCCGGCGCAGGACCTCGGCAGTGACGTAGAGAACGGTCTCCATGCGCGCGGGATCAGACTTCTTCTTCGCCCATGGCTCTTCCGCGGCGAAATAGCGATTGGCCTCGGCGACGACGCGGAAGATTTCCGCGAGCGCATGATGCGGCGCGTAATCCGCCATCGCCGCCCGCGCCTTCGCCAACGCGTCGGCGGCTTGTGCAAGAATGTCCTTGTCGGCTTCCGTAAGCGTATGTTTACGCGGTACGGCGCCCATACAATTCTTGGCGATCATCGACAGCGACCGCTGCGCCAGATTGCCGAGGTCGTTGGCGAGATCGGCATTGATGCGGTTGACGATCGCTTCATGCGAATAATTGCCGTCCTGGCCGAAAGGAATTTCCCGCAGGAAGAAATAGCGCAGCTGATCGACGCCATAGCGCTCGGCGAGCTCGATCGGATCGACGACATTGCCGAGCGACTTCGACATTTTCTCGCCACGCGAGAACAGGAAGCCATGCACGACGATCTGCTTGGGGAGAGGCGCGCCCGCCGACATCAGGAACGCCGGCCAGTAGATCGCGTGAAAGCGGGTGATGTCCTTGCCGATGACATGCGCGTCGGCGGGCCAGAACCGCGCCTTGTTTACGTCTTCCGTAAGGAATCCCGTAGCCGTTACGTAATTCGTAAGAGCGTCAACCCAGACATACATCACATGCTTGGCGCTGGTTTGCAGGCTTGGCGGGATCTCGATGCCCCAGTCGAAGGTCGTGCGGGAGACCGAAAGGTCGGTCAGTCCCCGCTTCACGAAGGCGACGATCTCATTCCTGTAGTGTTCGGGCGTGATGAACTCCGGATACGCCATGTAATGCGCCAGCAGCCGTTCCGCATAGGCTGATAGTTTAAAGAACCAGCTCTCCTCCTCGACCCACTCGACCGGCGTGCCGGTCGGCGCAAACTTCTTGCCGTCGCGCTCGGTCAACTCGTCGGCGTCGTAATAGGCCTCGTCGCGCACCGAATACCAGCCGACGTATTTGGAGAGATAGAGATCGCCGTTCGCCTCCATGCGCCGCCAGATTTCAAGCACGGTCTCCTTGTGGCGCTGCTGCGTGGTGCGCACGATGTCGTCGGCGCGGGCGTTGAGCGCCTCGCCCATGCGGGCGAATTGCGCGGCGGTGCGGTCGGCGAGCGCCTGCGGCGTCAGCCCTTCCTTCTCGGCAGTTCGCTGCATTTTCTGGCCGTGCTCGTCCATGCCGGTGACGAAAAGCACGTCACAGCCGTCGAGCCTCTTCCACCTCGCGAAGGCGTCGGTGGCGATGCGCTCATAGGCGTGGCCGATATGCGGCGCGCCATTCGCGTAAGGAATGGCGGTGGTGATCATGTAGGGGGGGCGTTCTGGCATGGCTCGGGTCTAGCGCGGTTTGGCGACGCGGGAAAGCGTGCTGCGGCGTCGCGGCTGATCGGCGACTCCCCTTTCCGCCTCCCATGCGCTAGGCTGATCGCCCGGATCGGACGCCGGAGCGTGAAGCATGAGCGCACCCAGAAGCGCGCCGAGAGACCTTGCGCGGCGCTTCGCCACGAAGCGCGAAACCCGCGGCGGCGGCGGCTGGCGGCGCGAGAGCTTCACGCTCGAGCGCGGCGAGGCGCGGGCGAAGGCGCGCGAATGGTTCGAGCGTTTTCCTAAAGCCGCCTATATGACCGAAATCGAGTTCTGGCGCGAATTGGACGACGGCCGCATCGAATTCACCATCCGCCGTCTGCCGAGCGCCGACTAGGTCTGCGCCGCAAATTGAGCGCGCCGACTGTGCGAGCCTGGTGGCTCGCGGTCCAGGATGCGCCGCCCTTGGAACGCGAGCCTCCAGGCTCGCCAATGCTCCGCCAATTCCGTTATTTCATGGCCGTAGAGTAAGCTTGCGTCGCGCTATTCCGGCCCCACGTCCGGCGTGCGCCAGCCGAGATGCTGGCCGCTGTCGACGGCGATCATCTGCCCGGTGACGCTTTTAGCTCGGCTAAGGTAAATGACGGCGTCGACCACGCCCGAAACGTCGGCGGCGCGCTCCAGCGGCACGCCGCGCGCCTCCAGCTCGAACTCCTTCTCGCCAAGCGCGGCGTTGGGAAAGACCGGGCCCGGCCCCACCGCATTGACGCGGATGCGCGGGGCGAAGGCCTGGGCCATGGTCTGCGTCGCCGCCCAAAGCGCCGATTTCGACAGCGTATAGGTGAACTGACGCGGGGTAAGACGCCAGACGCGCTGGTCGAGAATATTGACGATCGCGCCATTGGCCGGCTCCGGCAGCGCCGCCGCGAAGTCGCGCGACAAAAGCAGCGGCGCGCGCAGATTGATCTGCATCTGCCGTTCGTAAATCTCCAGCGTGAAGTCATCGGCGGCGTCGATTTCGAAGATCGAGGCGTTGTTGATGAGGAGCCGCAACGGCCCGAAGGCTTCGCCGGCCCGCTCAATAAGGCGTTGCGTCGAATCCGCGTCGGCGAGATCGGCGATCGCCGCCGCCGCACGGCCGCCGCGCTTGCGGATCGCATGCGCCGCGAGTTCGGCTTCCTCCGCCGAACGGGGAGAGGCGTGCAGCACGACCGGCCGGCCTTCGCGCGCAAACCGCTCGGCGATGGCGAGCCCGATGCGGCGCGGCGCGCCGGTGACCAGCACAGGACCGTCTGCGTCGTCGCCTTCGCTCATGCGCCTCCCCTGCTGCCGAAGGCTTAAATCAGCTCTGGGCGTCCTCGCCCTCGCCGACATCGCCAATATGTTCGACCGAGACGACGCGCTCGTCTTCCGCCGTGTCGAAGACGATGACTCCCTGAGCGCCGCGCCCGGCGATGCGGATGCCGTCGACTGGGCAGCGGATCAGCTGGCCGCCATCGGTCACCAGCATGATTTCGTCGCCATGGCCGACTGGGAAAGAGGCGATGAGCTTGCCGTTTCTGGCGTTGACCGCCATCGCGACGATGCCTTTGCCGCCGCGACCGGTCGTACGATATTCGTAAGAGCTCGTACGCTTTCCGTAACCGTTTTCGGAGACGGTCAGAATGATCTGCTCGGCCGCTTGCATTTCGTAAAAACGCGTATCCGAAAGTTCGACGGCGCCCGTCGCCTCCTCGGCCTCGGCGCCGGCCTCGGGCGAAACGTCTTCGCCCATCCGCCGGCGCAGCGCATTGGCGCGCTTCAGATAGGCGGCGCGCTCCTCGCCGGTCGCCTCGAAATGATTGAGGATCGACAGCGAGATCACCCGATCGCCGTCTCCCAGCGCCACGCCGCGCACGCCCATCGAGGTGCGCCCTTGAAAGACGCGGACCTCGGGTACGGCGAAACGGATGCAATGCCCGTCGCGCGTCGTCAGCAGCACGTCGTCATGTTCGGTCGCGGTCGCGACGTCGACGATCGCCTCGCCCGCGTCGAGCTTCATGGCGATGAGGCCGTTGCGGCGCACGTCGACGAAATCGGAAAGCTTGTTTCGTCTCACCGTGCCGCTCGTCGTCGCGAAGATGACGTCGAGCGTCGCCCAGCTCTCTTCATCCTCGGGAAGCGGCATGATGGTGGTGATGCGCTCGTTCTGCTCGAGCGGCAGCAGATTAACGAGCGCCTTGCCGCGCGCCTGCGGCGCGGAGAGCGGCAGTCTCCAGACCTTTTCCTTGTAAGCCTTGCCGAGCGAGGAAAAGAACAGCACCGGCGTATGGGTATTGGCGACGAAGAGCCGATGTACGAAATCCTCCTCCTTCGTCTGCATGCCGGAGCGGCCTTTGCCGCCGCGCCGCTGCGCGCGATAGGTCGAGAGCGGCACGCGCTTGATATAGCCGGCGTGCGAGACAGTGACCACCATGTCTTCGCGCGCGATCAGGTCCTCGTCCTCGACCTCGCCATCGGCTTCGATGATCTGGGTTCGGCGCGGCGTCGCATGCGCTTCCCGAACCGACAGCAACTCTTCCTTGACGATGCCGAAGAGGCGTTCGCGCGAGCGCAAAATATCGAGATAGTCGGCGATTTCGGCGGCAAGCTTGTTCAAAGCTTCGGAAATCTCCTCGCGGCCGAGCGCGGTCAGCCGCTGCAGACGCAGATCGAGAATGGCGCGCGCCTGCGCTTCCGAAAGCCGGATGGCGCCGTCGTCGGTGAGCTTGTGGCGCGGATCGGCGATCAGCTCGACGAGCGGCGCCATGTCCTTCGCCGGCCAGTCGCGTCCCATCAGCGCCTCACGCGCGGCGGCGGCGTCAGGCGAGGTGCGGATCAGCCGGATGACTTCATCGATATTGGCGACGGCGATCGCGAGGCCGACCTGCAGATGGGCGTTGTCGCGCGCCTTGTTGAGGCGGAATTTGGTGCGCCTTGTGACGACCGTTTCGCGGAAATCGACGAAAGCGCGCAACACGTCATGGAGCGTCATCAGCTCCGGGCGCCCGCCGTTCAGCGCGATCATATTGACGGGGAAGCTCGTCTGCAGCGCGGTGTGGCGCCACAGCTGGTTCAACACGACGTCGGCGACAGCCTCGCGTTTCAGTTCGACGACGATGCGCATGCCGTCGCGATCGGACTCGTCGCGCAGATCGGCGACGCCTTCGATCTTCTTTTCCCGCACCAGTTCCGCGATGCGCTCGATCAGCGCCGCTTTGTTCACCTGATAGGGAATTTCGGTAAAGATGATCGCTTCGCGATCCTTGCGCAGAGTCTCAATCTCGGACCTGGCGCGCATGATGATCGAACCGCGCCCCGTCGCGAAAGCGTTGCGAATGCCGCCGCGCCCGAGGATTGTCGCCGCCGTCGGGAAGTCGGGCCCGGGCACGATCTCCATCAGTTCCGCGACGGTGATGTCGGGCCGGCCGATCATCGCGATGCAGGCGTCGATCATTTCGCCGAGATTATGCGGCGGGATGTTCGTCGCCATGCCGACCGCGATGCCGCCGGCGCCATTGACCAGCAAATTGGGAAAGCGCGCCGGCAGGACGGTCGGCTCATGCTCCTTGCCGTCGTAGTTCGCTTGAAAGTCGACGGTGCCTTCGTCGATGTCTTCGAGCAGCGCCAGCGCGGGCTTGGCGAGCCGCGACTCGGTATAGCGCATCGCCGCCGGCGGATCATTGTCGACCGACCCGAAATTGCCCTGCCCGTCGATGAGCGGCAGCCGCATCGAAAAGGGCTGCGCCATGCGCACCAGCGCGTCGTAGATCGCCGCGTCGCCATGCGGGTGATATTTGCCCATCACGTCGCCGACGATGCGCGCCGACTTCACATAGGCCTTGTCCGGCGTATGCCCGTTCTCATGCATCGAAAACAAGATGCGACGGTGCACCGGCTTCAACCCGTCGCGGACATCCGGCAGCGCGCGCGACACGATCACGCTCATCGCGTAATCGAGATAGCTGCGCTTCATCTCGTCAGTGATCGAGACCGGCTTGATGTCGGAGCCGGGCTTGTCGGAATCGTCTTTTTTGGTGTCGTCGTCGGCCAAGTGAGCGCCAGTTCAAGGGTAGCGTCTAGTTGACATGTCTATAGGCGATTCGAGCGGGCGACGCCAGCCTTAGCGGCTTGTGAACAACAATGTATTTCAAATGCTTATCGCCTTATTCGCCGTCCCTTGTCACAATGGAGGCCGGGCTTTTGACGTCCTGCCTTTCCTCGCGGCCGGCTTCGACCTTTTCGGGCCCGCCCGTAGAGCGGCCTCAACCGCCGATTTGGCCCAGAAAACGAGTTCGTCGGCATCCTCAAACGCCTGTTCAGGGAGGCTCCAATAGGAAATCGTGACCGGCCGGTCCTTGGCTTGATAGACGAAAGGCCGGGAGCCCGCCTCTTGAAACCGAGGCGCGCTTTGGCGGTCGGCCTTCAGATAGATTTCGCCGCCAGCTTCAATAGCGAAGAACAGGCCATCGGCGTAAACGCCATGGCCGCCGAACATGCGTTTCACTGAAACCGCGGCAAAGGGGGCGAACAGCTCTTCGATACGCGCGCGGTCCATCAGCGACTCCAATGGATTCAGGACCCCCGATCTATGACGCCGCGCCGAGCTTCTCTGCGTCGGCCGGCTTCAGCTCGACGCTTTCGCCGCAGCCGCAGGCAGACGTTTGATTGGGGTTTTCGAACACGAAAGTCGACGAAAACTGTGTCGTCTTCACGTCCATCGTCGTCCCGAGCAGATAGAGCACCGCCGCGGCGTCGACGATGACGCGACCGCCATCGACGTCAATGATCTCGTCGCCCTTCTTCGGTTCGGCGATCTCCATTTTGTAGGACATGCCGGCGCAGCCGCCCTTCTCCACCGAGACGCGCAGCCCGTTCCCTTCATCGGCCCCCGCAAGCAGTCCGCGCACGCGCTCGGCCGCCGCGGGGCTAACGTTCATCACGCTCATTTTCATCGTGCCAGTCATCGCAAAACCGTTCCCGCTAACGCCCGTTCACCACATATCGAGCGCGAGACGCGCATCATCCGACATGCGGCTTTGGTCCCAGGGCGGATCGAACACCATGTTGACCTTCACCTCGCTGACGCCGGGAACGGCGCTGACCGCATTCTTGACCCAGAGAGGCATTTCCCCGGCGACCGGACAGCCCGGCGCGGTCAGCGTCATGTCGATCTCGACAAGCCCTCCGTTCGAGATGTCGACCCGGTAAATCAGGCCAAGCTCATAGATATCGGCAGGAATTTCCGGATCATAGACGGTCTTCAGCGCCTTCACGATGTCGTTCGTCAGCCGCTCGTTTTCAATGGCCTCGGGGGTTCTCTCCGATGCTGCGGCTTCGGCTGCGCTTGGGTTGGGAGCATCGTTCATGAGCGCGCAGTTCTCGTCAGGCGAAAAGAGAGCGGGCCTTTTCCAGCGCCTCCGCCAGCCGGTCGATCTCCTCGCGCGTATTGTAAAGCGCGAAGGAGGCGCGACAGGTGGAGGTGACGCCGAAGCGGGAGAGAAGAGGCATAGCGCAATGCGTTCCGGCGCGCACCGCGACGCCGGATCGATCGATCACCGTGGCGATGTCGTGAGCATGCGCCGCCGCCATGTCGAAGGAAATGATCGGACCTTTGTCCGGCGCCTGCCCATAGATTTTCAGCCCCTCGATCTGTGACAGTCGCTGATGGGCATAGGCGGTCAGCGCCGCTTCATGGGCGCGGATCGCCTCCCGGCCGAGGCTCTCCATGTAATCGAGGGCAGCGCCAAGCCCCACGGCCTGAGCGATCGGCGGCGTGCCGGCTTCGAACCGTTGTGGCGGTTCGTTGTAGGTGACGGCGTCGCGCGTCACGGTTTCGATCATCTCGCCGCCGCCAGCATAGGGCGGCAGAGCCTCGAGCCACTTGCGCTTGCCGTAAAGCGCGCCGATTCCGGTCGGGCCATAGAGCTTGTGGCCGGTCAGCACATAGAAGTCGACGTCGAGCGCCTGCATGTCGACGTCAAGATGGACCGCGCCCTGCGAACCGTCGACGCAGAGCGGAACGCCATGGGCGTGCGCGATGCGGGCGACATCGGCGACCGGGGTCGGCGCGCCGAGCACATTCGACATATGAGTCAGCGTCACGATCTTGGTGCGCTTCGAAAAGAGCTTCTCGAAAGCTTCAAGATCGAAGCGGCCGTCCTCATCGACATCAAGCCACTTCAGAACGGCGCCCTTGCGCTCACGCAGGAAATGCCAGGGCACGATGTTGGAGTGGTGCTCCATCAGCGAAAGGATGATCTCGTCGCCTTCGCCGATATGCGCCTCGCCGAAGGAGGACGCGACGAGATTTAAGGCTTCGGTCGCGCCGCGGGTGAAAATGATTTCATCGGTCGATTGCGCATTGAGGAAGCGGCGAACCGTTTCGCGCGCGCCCTCATACGCTTCTGTCGAGGCGTTGGCGAGATAATGCAGGCCGCGATGCACATTGGCGTATTCATGTTCGTAGAATTGCGCCACGCGTTCGATCACGGCGTGGGGCTTTTGCGCCGAAGCGGCGTTATCGAGATAGACGAGCGGTTTGCCATATGGACGCTCGGCAAGAATCGGGAAGTCGGCGCGAACCGCCTCGATGTCGTAAGCCGTCTTTATGCGAGCGATCTCATTCATCGAGCGATCCTTCGAGACAGCCAATCGCTCACGCGATCCACGAGAAACGCCTTCAATTGCTCGTCTTCGAGCGCCTCCATCGCTTCAATCGCGAAGCCTTCGATGAGCAGCGCTTCGGCTTCGCGGCGCGGCAGACCGCGCGCGCTCAAGTAAAACAATTGGTCCTTGTCGAGCCTGCCGCATGTCGCGCCATGGCCGCACTGAACATCGTCGGCGAAGATTTCGAGTTCCGGCTTGTTGTTCATCGTCGCGCCGTCCGAGAGCAGCACGGCTTTCGACTGCATAACGCCGTCGGTTTTCTGCGCGCCGGAGCGCACGATGATCTTGCCCTGAAACACGCCGACGCTCTGATCGTCGAGAATATTACGAAAACATTCCCGGCTTGCGCCGTTGGGTTTCGAATGGTCGACAATCAGCGTCGTGTCGGCGTGCAGCCGACCGCGCCCCAGCGTCGCGCCATTGAAGCGGGCGCTTGCCAATTCTCCGTCAAGCCGCGCGAAAATCTGCCGGCGATTCAGGCCCTCACCCTCGATCAAAGCGAAAGAAGCGATCTTTGCGCCGGCGTCGAGATGCGCGAGCAGCGACGCGACGCGGATCGAATGATCGACGCCGCCCGAGAGATGCGTCACGAGATCGACCTGGGCATTTTCTGCCAATCGAAGCACGAGCGCGCTATTGTCCTGCGCCGGCGCCGCCGACAGCGCGCCAAGCGTTTCGATCAATGTCGCCTGAGCGCCCTCGCCCAGCATGATCAGCGCGCGCGTATAGGTCGACTGCGCCGCGTCGGCGGACGCGATCGTCGCTAGTTCGATCGCGCGGCCGATGCTGGCGCCCGGCGCGATCTCTACGACGACGCCGTCCTGCATCAACGCTGCATTGAGCGTGAGGACCGAATCCTGCGCGCCAATGTCGGCGCTCGCCAGCGCGGACAGGACATGGGGCTCACCCTTAGTCAGCGTCTCGCGCAGAGATTGGACGAGAACGCCTTCGGGAAGCCGCGCGATGTCGGAAAGATCGGGCCGGAAAACGCCATCGAGCGTCACGAGCCGCAGCGAGTCATGCGTACGCGGCAAGGACAGCGCGGCGTGCGAAGCGGTGGCGAGCGGCGCCGGCCTGCTCATCGCCGCCCTGAGGTCGGTGTAATGCCAAGATTCCACGCGGCGGCTCGGCAGGCCAAGCTCGGAGAACGCGGCCCACGCCGCGGCGCGCAGACGCGGCGCGCCCTTGTCGCGCATCTCTTCGTAGAACGACGAAAGCGTCGCTTCCGCTTCGCTCGCCAGTTTGATCATCGCCTCACGCCGCCTCTTGCGCGATGTAATCCTGATAGCCGCGTTCTTCCAGCTCCAGAGCAAGCTCCGGACCGCCTGACCGCACGATCCGCCCCTGCGCCATGACATGCACCGTGTCGGGCCTGATATATTCGAGCAGACGTTGATAATGGGTGATGACGACGAAGGCGCGTTCAGGCGCGCGCAACGCGTTGACGCCGTCCGCGACGATTCGCAGCGCGTCGATGTCGAGCCCCGAATCCGTTTCGTCGAGAATGGCGAGACGCGGCTGCAGAAGCGCCATCTGCAGGATTTCCATCCGCTTTTTCTCGCCCCCGGAGAATCCAGCGTTGAGCGGCCGGCGCAGCATGTCCTGCGAAACGCCGAGCGAGGCGGCGGCCTCTTTTACGCGCTTTAAGAGTTCTGGAGTCGGCAATTCCGCTTCGTCGCGGGCGCGCCGCTGTGCATTGAGCGCCGCTTTGAGAAAGGTCATGGTCGCGACGCCGGGAATTTCGACCGGATATTGGAAGGCGAGGAAAACGCCCTTGGCGGCGCGCTCATGCGGCTCAAGATCAAGAATATTCTCGCCGTTGAGGCGGACTTCGCCTTGCGTCACCTCATAGCCTTCGCGGCCGGCGACGACGTAGGAGAGCGTCGATTTGCCGGTCCCGTTCGGTCCCATGATCGCTGCGACTTCGCCAGCCTTTACGGTGAGCGTCAGGCCCTTGAGAATCTCGCGGTCGCCGACGGCGACGTGCAGGTCCTTGATGTCGAGCATGGTAATTTTACTCTTCCCGGTTTCTAGCGTCATGGCCGGCCTTGAGCCGGCCATCCACGTATTGGCGCTCGCGAACCTTCGTCGAACGCGGCGCCGTAGGTTGGCGTGGATGGCCGGGACGAGCCCGGCCATGACGCTGAAACAATCACCCCACGCTCCCTTCGAGCGAAATCGAGATCAGCTTTTGCGCCTCGACCGCGAATTCCATCGGCAGCTGCTGCAGCACGTCGCGCACGAAGCCGTTGACGATCAGCGCCGTCGCTTCCTCTTCCGAGAGCCCGCGCTGCATCGCATAGAACAGCTGGTCCTCGGAAATCTTAGATGTCGTCGCCTCATGTTCGAACTGCGCGCTTGGGTTCTTCGACTCAATATAAGGAACCGTATGCGCGCCGCAGTCATGGCCGATCAGCAGACTGTCGCATTGCGTGAAGTTGCGCGCGCCTTCCGCCTTGCGATGCGCCGACACCTGGCCGCGATAAGTGTTCTGCGACCTGCCCGCCGAAATCCCCTTCGAGATGATGCGGCTCCTGGTGTTCTTGCCGAGATGCAGCATTTTGGTGCCGCTGTCGACCTGCTGATAGCCGTTCGACACCGCGATCGAATAGAACTCGCCTTGCGAGCCGTCGCCGCGCAGAATGCATGACGGATATTTCCAGGTGATCGCCGAGCCGGTCTCGACCTGTGTCCAGGAGATGTGCGAATTGCGGCCGCGGCAATCGCCGCGCTTGGTGACGAAATTGTAAATCCCGCCCCTGCCCTCGCTGTCGCCGGGATACCAATTCTGCACGGTTGAATATTTGATCTCCGCATCGTCGAGCGCGACGAGTTCCACGACCGCAGCATGAAGCTGGTTTTCATCGCGCTTGGGCGCCGTGCAGCCTTCGAGATAGGAGACGTAAGCGCCTTCATCGGCGATGATCAGCGTGCGTTCGAACTGCCCGGTCTTCTGCTCGTTGATTCGGAAATAGGTGGAAAGCTCCATCGGGCAGCGCACCCCCTTTGGAATGTAGACGAAGGAGCCGTCTGAGAAGACCGCGCTGTTCAGCGTCGCGTAGAAATTATCGGTCACCGGCACGACCGAGCCGAGATATTTTTGCACCAGCTCCGGATGCGTCTGCACGGCTTCCGAAATCGGGCAGAAGATCACGCCGGCGCGCGCCAGTTCTTCCTTGAAGGTCGTCGCCACCGACACTGAGTCGAACACCGCGTCGACCGCCACTTTGCGGGTTTCGACGCCAGCGAGAATTTCCTGCTCGCGCAGCGGAATGCCGAGCTTCTCATATGTGCGCAACAATTCCGGATCGACCTCGTCGAGCGACTTCGGACCGGCCGTCGATTTCGGCGCGGCGTAGTAGTAAAGGTCCTGGAAGTCGATGCGCGGATAATGCACGCGCGCCCAGCGCGGCTCAGGCATCGTCACCCAGCGCCGGTAGGCGTCCAAGCGCCAGTCGGTGAGCCATTGCGGCTCGTTCTTTTTGGCCGAGATGAAACGAACGATGTCTTCATTCAGGCCCTTTGGGGCCTTTTCCGATTCGATATCGGTCGAGAAGCCGTATTTATAGGCGTCGACGTCGATTGACGCGACACGCGCAACGGTCTCCTGACGGGCCGCCATTTTTCTTTCTCCTCGTCACGACGGGTTCAAGGCCCGCCGGCCGATCGTTCCGCCGCGGCCTAGCCCCATTTTGGCGTCGACTAGGCGGCGGGATGTCGCGACCTCATGCGGTCCACGACACGTGCAAGAACCTTTCCAAATAGTTCTACATCCTCTTGCGTCGAAGACCAACCGAAACTGGCCCTCAGCGCCTCCTTTTCCGCTGCGCCCATTGCTGCAAGCACATGAGATTCCATCATCTTCCCTGATGAACAGGCCGATCCTGCGGAAAGCGCGACATTCTCCAGATCAAGCGCCATCAGCATGGTGCGCGCGGCGAGGCCGGGAATTGTAAAAGCGCTGGCGTTCGGCGCGCGCGGCGCCCCTAAACCGTAGAATCGGGAATCGGGCGCGATTTTCAAGACTTGCCGCTCCAGCTCGTCGCGCAAATCGGCGAGCCGCGACCCCTCGCCGGCCACGACGGTGGTCGCCGCTGTCAGCGCCGCCGCAAATCCGGCGATTCCCGAGACATTCTCGGTTCCCGCGCGGCGTCCAAACTCCTGGCCGCCGCCGCGCAGCATCGGCGCATCGAGATGCAGGCTCTCGTCTCGGAAGGCGAGCGCGCCGACGCCCATTGGCCCGCCGAGCTTATGTGAGGAAAAGAACAATATGTCCGCGTCTGTCGACGCGAATGTCGTCTCACGCCGGCCGAGGGATTGGACGGCGTCGCAAACGACGACGCCATTCGCGGCATGGATCAGCGCCGCCGCCTCGGCGACCGGCTGAATGACGCCGGTCTCATTATTCACGGCCTGCAGCGACAGCATCACGCGCGCGCCGGCGCGCCGCGCCAGCGCCGCCGTCAGCGCCTCGAGCGAAATCGTCCCCTCGCTGGTCAGCGGAACCGTCTCCACCATATCGCGCGGAAAGCGATGGCCCTGCATGACACAGAGATGCTCTCCGGCGCCGATTAACAGCACGTCGGTCGGCGACGCGTCGCCATCTCGGCGAAGCGCTGGCGAAAGCGCGAGGCTCGCCGCCTCGGTGGCGCCGCTCGTAAAGACGATTCCGCGCCGAGGTCCGCCGATTGCCCGGGCGACGGCGGCCCGAGCGTCTTCGAGCAACGCCTTAGCCGCCCGTCCTTCGGCATGGACCGATGAGGGATTGCCCAGAGTCTCCAGCGCATCGAACATCGCGGCCCGCGCCTCGGGGCGCAGCGGCGAGGTTGCGTTGTGATCGAGATAGGCGCGCCTGGTCATGGGCTGACCATTCTAGCAGATGGCGTCGATCCCGGCGCGTTTCTTGTATGTCGTGCGCATTCGGCTCCCCTGAAAAGGCGATTCATGCACATCGAGATCGACAAGCCCCATGTGGAGGCGCTCGTCGCGCGCTTTCCGGCCCACGCTTGCCTGTCCGCGCAGCTGCGCTTCTCCGACCGCGTCGAGGCGGATCTCTCGAATTTCAGCGCTGAGGAGCTCGATTTTCTCGGCGCGATCTATCAAGACGCGGGCCCCCACCTTCGCGCCAGGGCCGCGCAGCTCGCAACCTTGCGCGCGGCGATGGAGGCCAAGAGCACGCGCTTTGCCGCCGAGGACCTCGAAGAAGTCCTGCCGGCGCTGGTGCGCTATCTGACGACGGACGCAATCCGCGGCTGGATTTTCACCGCCAATGTCACCTCCAAACCCCTGCCCTATGTCATCACCCGTTTCGACTATGTTCCAGCCTCCAATGACGAGGCGGGAAAAATCCTGATCGAACTGAAGGCCAACGCCAAGGGTACGCTGCAGTCGAATTTGGTCCGGATCATGAGTTCGGACATCGCCGGCCGCACCATCGGCGAAATACTGGCGGCGCGCGGCTTCGTGCGGGAAACGCCGGCGCTGATCGAATCCTTCGACGCTTCGAGCGAGACCTATTTCGACTGGCGCGGGCGCTACGGCGCGCAATTTTCGGCGAAAGGCATCGGCTTTCACGCCGAAGACCCGACCGCCACCCATCGCGACACCGACTGGTCGCGCAAGGACCTGATCGTGCTGTCGAGCAATGGTTCGGACGCGCGGCTCGTCAATGACGAAAGCATTCTCACCGGGCGCAGCCTGACCCTGGAGGCGCCCGGAGACATTCTCGGCCATTTCCTGCGCAAGGCCGGCAAGAGCAATCGCTTCGCCGCCGAAGATGAAATCGCCGAACTCAAGGCGCTGATCCCGGAAGGCCTGTTCACGCAAATTCCGGTGCATCCTTACGTCTTCATGTTCCATCTCGATCTGCATCATTACGTCTGGGTGCATGTCGACGAGATGCAGCCCTATCACTATCAGCCGCAGCTAAGAGAAAAGCTGGTCCTGCCCGAGGAGCAGACGGACTTAATCGACATTCTGACCGCCGAGATGGATGTGCTGATGGACGACATCGTCCAGGGCAAATCCGGCGGAACGACGGTGCTCTGCGCCGGCCCGCCCGGCGTCGGCAAGACGCTGACCGCCGAAGTCTATTCCGAGATCATCCAGCGTCCGCTCTATCGCGTGCATTCGGGCCAGCTCGGGCTCAATGTCGCGACGATGGAGACCGCGCTGAAAGATATTCTCACCCGCGCGCAGCGCTGGGGCGCAGTGATGCTGATCGACGAGGCCGACGTTTACATCAAGCGCCGCGACGACAATATTGCGATGAACGCCGTCGTCGGCGTCTTCCTGCGCGTGCTCGAATATTTCAACGGACTGCTGTTTCTCACCACCAACCGCGTCGACGACATCGATGAGGCGATCGTTTCGCGTTGCATCGCTCTTATCCGTTACGCGCCGCCGGACGACGACGCGCGCCGGCGCATCTGGCGCGTCATGGCCGGGCAGTTCGATCTCACCTTGGATGATGCGCTGATCGATCGCCTGGTCGCGACCTTTCCGGAAGCGACCGGCCGCGACATCAAGGGCCTCGCCAAGCTCGCGGCGAAATTCTGCCACCAGAAGAACCTTCCGCCGAGCCTGCCGGTTTTCCAGCGCTGCGCCATTTTCCGGGGGCTGGAGATCGCCCGCGCGGCGTGAGGCAAAGCCTCAGCCGCGAATTTCCTTGCATTTGACTGCGGGCCGCATGGTAGAAGGCGCGCTTGCCAGTTTTGCAAGGGATCATGAATGCCCGAGGTAATCTTCACCGGTCCGGCCGGCAGGCTCGAAGGCCGATTTCATCAGTCCGCCACGCGCGGCGCGCCGATCGCGATCGTGCTGCACCCGCATCCCCAATTCGGCGGCACGATGAACAATCAGATCGTCTATCATCTTTACTATTCATTTGCGGAGCGTGGCTTTTCCGTGCTGCGCTTTAATTTCCGCGGCGTCGGAAGGTCGCAAGGCGCCTTCGATCACGGCCTTGGCGAACTGTCCGACGCGGCGGCGGCGCTCGACTGGGCGCAGTCGGTCAATCCGGAAGCGCGCGCCTGCTGGATCGCCGGCGTGTCCTTTGGCGCCTGGATCGGCATGCAACTGCTCATGCGCCGCCCCGAGATAGAGGGCTTCATCTCGGTCGCGCCGCCGGCGAATCGTTTCGACTTCTCGTTCCTCGCGCCCTGCCCGTCTTCGGGACTCTTCATTCATGGCGACCAGGACCGGGTCGCGCCGCTCAAGGAAGTGACCGGGCTGATCGAGAAGCTCAAGACCCAAAAGGGCATCGTCATCGAACATGCGGTGGTCGAAGGCGCGAACCATTTCTTCGAAGAGCGGGTCGAGCCGCTGATCGCCCATGTCGACGCCTATCTCGACCGGCGTCTCGGCAATCCGCCGCGCATCGCCATTCCCGCGCGGGGCGATTGAGGCGTCATTGTCATTCCCGACGCGCGCAGCGCGATCGGGAATCCAGCGCAATATCAACCCTCCTACATTGGTTCTGGATTCCCGGTCAGGCCTGCGGCCTGCCGGGAATGACAGATAACCCCGCCGCCCGCGCCAGCACGCCGCCGGGCATGGCTTGCGGCGCGCCGGTCGTCGTCGGGAAGGTGATCGGCAGACCTTCCAGCACCCGCGCCGCGAGATAGGCGAAGGCCTGCGCCTCCATCGAATCCGCCGACCAGCCGACCGCGTTCGCGGTCGTCACCTTGCACGGCAGGCGCATGACGAGTTCGCGCACCAGGATCGGATTGCGCGCGCCGCCGCCGCAGACGATGAGCAATTGCGGCTGGGTCGGCAGATGCGGGAAAAGCCGCAGCACCGAAGCCGCGGTGAAGGCGGTGAGCGTCGCGGCGGCGTCCTCGGTCGAGAGCTTGGCGACCGCGTCGAGCGCGAAGGCGTTGCGGTCGAGCGATTTCGGCGGCGGCTCATCAAAAAAGGGATGCGCCAGCATTTTGAGCAGTGTCGCCTCATTGACCCGGCCGCGCGCCGCCATGTGTCCGTGCCGGTCGATCGGCGCGCCGGTGCGCTGGAGCATCAGATCGTCGATGAGCGCATTGCCCGGCCCGGTGTCGCAGGCGATCGGCGCCTCGCCGTCGGCGACGTAAGTGACATTGGCGACGCCGCCGATATTGAGCAGCGCCACTTCGCCCTTCATGCCGCCGGCGATCACCAGCGCGCGGTGGAACACCGGCACGATCGGCGCGCCCTCCCCGCCGGCGGCGATGTCGGCGGCGCGGAAATCATAGGCGACGTCGAGGCCAAGACGAGTGGCGAGCGCTGGCCCGTCGCCGATCTGAATGGTGAGCCCGCGCTTCGGACGGTGCAGCACAGTCTGGCCGTGAAAGCCGACGATATTGACGCTCGCCGGATCAATCGCGTTGTCGCCGATCAGCGTCTCGACCGCCTCGGCGTGGCGGTCGGTGACCATCCGCTCAGCGAAGGCGAGAACGCCAGGCCGGGCGTTTCGGTCTTCAAGCGTCGCGGCTTCGGCGAGCGCATTGCGCAGCAGCGCCCGGTCGGCGTCGTTATAGGGATAATGTCCAGTCGGCCCGAAGGCGACGGCCGCGTCGCCGTCGGTTTCGATGAGCGCGACGTCGACGCCGTCCATCGACGTGCCGGACATGAGGCCAATGGCGCGATAGTTGGGCAACGCGAATCTCCCGTGAAGATAGGAGAATATCAAAGCGCTGACTGAATTTCTTTCCCTGTCATTATTGTTTTACGGACACGCAGGAAAGCGCTTATTGGGGATATATCATCCGATTTAAGCGCTCGATCTCCGCATTCAAACATTTTATGGAAGAGCATACACGCTGAGCATCCCGTGCAATTTCTTGCCATATCTCGTTTGCGGATTCCGTGTCGATCAATTCTTCTGAATGACCGCTAATAAGATTTTGCAACCTTCCCAAGACGCCGACTTGGTCAGGACGTATCGAGCGATATCTCCGAATGAGATAATGAATCTCACGTCGCACCGTGGATTTCCCCATTTCGTCTTCGAACAGGATCTTATCAATCTGAACTGAGATTCGGTTCCGACCTATCTCGTTACGAACGTCTCTAAGATCTTGCATTGAACGTTCGACAGACTTTTGTGACTCATTGAATTTTTTTCTAGTGCTTCAAAAGTGATAGCGGTTTTGTCACCAGCGGCAATTTTCTCGAGCTGCGCAAGCATTCCATCGCGCCAAAAGCTAAGGGCCGCCGAATCTTTTGCTGCCCTATATTCGTTCCTGTGCAGCCAAGCGTATAAAACCCTTTCAAGAACTGCATAGGACTCTTTAGAAATCTCGTTCATGCTCAACTCCTCAGAAACAACGTAAACGACAGTATGGTCACTACCTCCGCCCCTCCCATCCCCACACCGCCACCACCGCGCCGACCAGCGCTAGCATCGCCCACAACCCCAAACCAAGCGGCGCAATTTCGACGCCCACCAGGGTCGAGGCGCCGGTCTGCCTGATCCCGATCCAGTCCGAGCCGCCGTAGCGGTTGGCGTCGCGCAATTCGACCACGCGCGGCATCGCGACCGTGTCCGAGTCGCCGGTCGAAAGTCGCCGCGCCGCGCCGCCGGTCGCTTCCGCCAGCGGCTGCAGCTTCTCCGTCGTCGATCCCACTTCGCGGAATTCGCGCGGATTGGGCGGTCCGACATTGACGAGCGCCGTCAGCCCTTCGCTTTCGAAGCGCCACAGACCCATTTCCTTGGCGTCGAAACGCGCCCGCCACAGTCCTGGTTCGCTCTGCGCGACGGCGATTTCCTCGCGCGCGCCCGACGGCGCCGTCGCCATCACCGGCGCTGGCGTCTCCTTCATCGTCTGGCGCTCGACGGAGACCTCGCGGCCGTGCGCCGAAGCGCGCAGCGCCTCCTCTTCGAGATCGGGCTCCTTCATCAGCCAATGGGCGAGACGGCGCATCAGATCGACATGCGGGCCGCCGCCCTCGAAGCCCCGCGCCCAGAGCCAGATCTGGTCGGAGAGCAGCAGCGCCACCCTGCCTTTGCCTTCGTGGGACAGCACCAGCAGCGGCTTGTCGCGCACGCCGGACATAATTGAATCGCCCTTCACCACATTGGCGTCGACCTGCCTGAACCATTCGCCCCAATTCGGCGGCTCGGCATTGGCGCCCGCGAGGCCGCGCGTAACGGGGTGTTTCGCGCCGTCCTTGCTGACGCGGGCGCGAAACGCTTGTTCGACAATCGCGCCGTCTGGCCGGGCCGGCAGGATATCTTCAAGCGGCGAATAATAGAGGCCGCGCAGCGTCGCATAATCGGGGCCGACCGCCGCGAGAAAGGCGCCGCCGTTCTCGACGTAATTGGTGATATTCTCGAAATAGATCGAGGGCAGAGTCGTCTGGCTCGAATAGCGATCGAAGATGATGAGATCGAATTCATTGATCTTGCGGCCGAAGAGATCGGCGGTGGGAAAGGCGATCAGCGACAATTCGCTCGCCGGGGTGATGTCGAGCTTTTCCGGTGGCCGCAAAATGGTGAAATGCACCAGTTCGACATTGGCGTCGGCGCGCAGGAGATTGCGCCAGCTTCGCTCGCCGGGATGCGGCTCGCCCGAGACGAGCAGCACTTTGAGCCGATCGCGCACGCCTTCAATCGACAGCACCGCCTTATTGTCGAGCGGCGTCAGCTCGCCGGGCGCCGGCGGAATTTCAAGCTCGACGACATTTTGTCCGCCATGTTCGATGCGCACCGGAATGCTGACGATGTCGCCGGGAACAGGACTGAAGGTCGGCAGCGCTTCCCCGTCGCGGCGCACCGAGATTGGAACGCGTCGGCCGTCGCCGCCGAGATCGACGATTCGCGCGCGGATGATCTGATCCTTGCCGACAATGCCGAAGCGCGGCGCCTCGACAAGCTCGATGCGGCGATCGCGTTCGCCTTGGTGGCCGCTCACCAGCGCATGCACGGGCGCTTTGAAGCCGAGCGCTTCGGCTTTGGCGGGGATATCGTGGACGACGCCGTCGGTGAGAAGTATCGCGCCGCCGACGCGCTCTGGCGGAACGTCCTTCAAGACTTCGGCAAGCGCGCCGAAAAGCTTGGTGCCGTCGTTGCCGGAAGCGTCATTGGAGACGCTGATCGTGCGCGTTTCAATGTCACTGAATTTTTCGAGCGCGGCGTCGAGCGCCTTGCGCGCTTCTTCGGTCTGCGCCTCTCGCGCGCCGAATTTCTGACTGTCGCTCTTGTCGATCACGACGGCGACGACGCTCTTTTGCGGATCGCGCTTCTCGCGCACCAGCGACGGATCGGCGAGCGCCGCGATCAGCAGGGCAAGTGCAAGCGCGCGAACCGCCGCGCCGCGCTGGCCTCTCGCGGCCATCAGCGCCAGCGCGCCGGCGCCAAGCGCGGCGAAGATGACCAGCGCCGGCCAGGGAATGAGCGGCGAAAAGGCGAGCATAAGGTCGCTCATGTCGCCTTGTTCCGTCCCGCGCCGTCATGCCCGCGCTTGTCGCGGGCATCCACGCCGCGCCGCTGCGCAAGTTTCGTCGCATTCGCGAATCGTCTCGACGTGGATGGCCGGGCCAAGCCCGGCCATGACGCGGCTGAATGCGGCCGCGAAATCTCGGAGCCGCTCACTGGCCGAGCCTTTCCAGCAGGTCGCGCACATGCACCTGATCGGATTTGTAGTTGCCGGTCAGCGTATACATCACGAGATTGATGCCGCCGCGGATCGCGAATTCGCGCTGGCGCGCGCCGCCCGGCGTCAGCGGAAACAGCGGCTGGCCGCGCTTGTCATGCGCCCAGGCGGCGGCAAGGTCGTTCGAGGTGATGACGATCGCCGAGACGCTGTCGGTTGCGCGCACCGGACGCGCCGCCTGATCCTTGGGCTCCGGCGGCAGCGCCTCCACCCAGGTCTCGCCATTGGCGTAACGGCCGACGAAACCGTCGAGGAGATAAAAGGTCTTGGTGATGACGTGATCGCGCGGCGTCACTTCCAACGGCGGAATGTCGAGGCCTCTCGTCAGGTCACGCAGCCATTGCGTCTCCGGCGTCGGCGCGCCGCCGACGCGCTGCGAGAGCGCGTCGCGCGTATCGAAGACGACGGTGCCGCCCTGTTTCATATAGGCGGCGACTCTCGCCGTCGTTTTGGCGGAAGGCTGCGGCGCGCTCGCGACGATCGGCCAATAGAGCATGGGATAAAAGGCAAGGTCGTCCTTCGCCGGATCGACGCCGACCGGATCGCCGGGCGAGAAGGAGGTGCGCGAATTGAGCGCCTGAGTGAGCGCCTCGAGGCCCATTCGCGATGTTTCGTCGACGCGGGCGTCGCCCGAAATTACATAGGCGAGGCGCGTCGTCAGCGCGGCGTCCTTCTCGCGCTGCGAGGCGGCGGGTTTCGGCGCAGGCTCGGCGCGCGTTTTGTCCATCGTCGCCGTCACGAAGAGCAGCGCCAACACTGCGGCGGTCGCGGCTCCGACAGGCCGTAGCCGGAGCTTTCCGCCGAGCGCCATGGCGATCAGCGCGTCGGCGATGAAGGCGATGAGAGCGAAGAGCAGGAGCGGCCCGCGCAGATCGAACTGCGCGCCCGATCGCAAGGCGCTCGCGCTCAGGCCGGCGCCGGCGAAATCGAAAGCGCTGATCTCGTCAGCGGGCCTCAATGTCTGCACGGCGACGAAGGCCTCCCCCGCGCCGTAAAGTCCTGGCGGATGTTCGGCGCTCGCCGGCCCTTCGAAACCCGGCGGAATGCTTTGCGCGGTCGGGCCGGGCGCGCCAAGCGCGCCAAATCCGTCGAGAAGCCGCATCGGCGCCAGGGCCGACTGATCGGCGGCGATGTCGGATCCTTCGCCGCCCGAAGGCGCCGATTCCCCCGCCATGGCGCTGATCCGTTTGAGCATGTCGACGAACAGTCCCGAGATCGGCAGATTCGACCAATTCGCGTCGGCGTTAACGTGGAAGAGCACGATCAGCCCCTTGCCGCGCCGTTCCGCCGTGACAAGCGGCGTGCCGTCGGAAAGGCGCGCCCAGGTCTTGTCGGCGAGGCCTGGGTCGGGCTCGGCGAGAACCTGCCGCTGCACCGTAACGTCTTTCGATGCGGGCAGACCGAAGAAAGGACTCGTAGCGTCGAATTCCGCCAGAGACTTGGGCTGCTCCCAGGACATGGCGCCGCCGAGCACGCGGCCGTTGCGACGCAGGCGCACCGGCAAGAGATCATCGTCGGCGTTGGCGAGTCGCGGCCCGGCGAAGCGTAGCAGCGTCCCGCCTTCTTCGACGAAGCGCGACAAAGCGTCGAAGGTTTCGCCGGGCGCAAGGCCGACATCGGCGAGCGCGATGATGTTGGGATTCTCGGCGAGCAGCGCCTGCGCCGGATCGACGGCGCCGGGACGCGCGGTTCGGACCTGGGCGAAGGGCGCGAGGGCTTTCTCGAGATAATAGAGCGGCGATAGGAGCGGCTGCGCCAAGTCGGCGCCCTCGCCGCCGATCAGCGCCACGCGCTTCACCTTCGAGCGCGCGTCGAATAGCGCGACGGCGCCGGCGGAATTCTCGCCTTCGATACGCAAATGGCTCACTTCGTTGCGCAGTTCGACCGGCAGTTCGATTTTCGCCTGCACACGCCGCGCGCCGCCGAAATCCACCGCGGCCCGGCCGATCGTCCGCCCTTTCGCGTCGAGGGCTTGCACAACTGTCGATTCTTCGCCGCCGGCGCGCAGCACGTCGACGCTCAGCGCCGCGGCGTCATTGGTCGGCGCGGCAAGCGCCCGCGGCGCATGATTTTCGACATAGACCTCAACGCCGCCCACGCCGGACGCCTTCAACGCGCGGGCGAAGCCCGTCGCATCGCCTTGCGCGACGCCGTCGCTGATCCAGACAATCCGGCCGTTAGGATGCGCGCGGACGAAGGCCACGACCTGTTCGCCGATCGCCTTGCGTTCGGGGAGATATGGCTTGGGCCGCACCGAGCGTAACTTCTCCAGCGCGCGCGGTCCGTCTCCAGGAACGGGCGCGGCGGTCTCGGAGGCGACCGCCACGGCCACGGGGCCGCCGGCGCGCGCAGCCGACTCGATGATCGACGCGGCGCCTTCAATGCGGCGCTCCCATGTCGGCGCCGCCGGCCAGCCGTCATCGATCACGATCAGCGTCGGCGCGGCGGACGCGACGACGCCGCTCGGCGCCCAGACGGGCCCCGCCATTGCGACAATCAGGGCCCCGGCAAGCGCCAGCCGCAGCGCCATCAGCCACCAGGGAGTCTGCGACGGCGTCTCTTCGTCCGGCTTCAGCTCGCGCAGGATTTTCGTTGGCGGAAAGACGATTTCGCGCGGACGCGGCGGCGTCACCCGCAGCAGCCAATAAATCAGCGGCAGGCCAAGGAGGCCGAAGAGCGCGAGCGGCGCGGCGAAGGAAAACATCAGCGCCGCTCCTCTATGCTCACGCCATCCGCCGCAAGCAATCCCATCGCGAGCGCCAGCGCCGCTTCGGCCGCCGGCCGGTCGGTGCGATGCTGCAGGAAGATAAAGCCGACGCGTTGCGCGGCGCGGCGCACGGCGTCGCGATGCGCCTCGAACCGCCGCTCATAGGCCGTGCGCAGGCTGCGCGCATCACCGGCGTGAAAAGCGGGCCCGCCGTCAGTGTCGAGAAAAATGGTTTCGCCGGAGAAGGGCAGCGTCTCTTCGCTGGGATCGGTCACCATCAGGATCGCGCCGGAAGCGCCGGCGTCGGCGAAGCGCCGCAGTCGGGCGGCAAGAGCGTCCGGTTCGATAAGAAAGTCGGAGATCAGCACGACCCTAGCGCGCGGGCGCATCGGCGCCTGAGGCGGAAGATCGTCGCGCGCCGTCTCGACGGCGTTTTCGGCCAGAGCGTGCGCGAGCCGATCGATCACGTCGCGGGCCGAAACCGGCGCGGTCAAGCCAAGCGCCGCCGCCCGCTCGCCGCCGCGAACAAGCACGTCGGCGAGCGCCAACCCAAGGGTTACGGCGCGCGAAAGCTTGTCGTCAGTCGCGAGAGACGAGCCGTAAGCCATCGAGGGCGAACAATCCATCCAGAGGAAATAGTCGTGCGCCGCCTCCCATTCACGCTCGCGCACATAGAGCTGATCGCCGCGCGCCGACCGACGCCAGTCGATGCGATGCGCCGATTCGCCCGAAGAGAACGGCCGATACTGCCAGAAGGTTTCGCCGACGCCCGCGCGTTTGCGGCCGTGAACGCCATAGGCGAGGCTCGCCGCGATTTCGCGGGCGCGCGCCACGAGCCGCGGCATTCGGCTCGCGAGATCGGCCGCCGCTGCGCCGTCCGCAGGCTTGCGCCGCGCGGGATCATAGGCGCGCGTCGTGACGTCAGCAAACATCGCCAGCTTTTCGGTCTGACGGCGAAAAAGGTCCAAGACGCGTCACCCGATCCGCGTCACGAGCGTTTCGATCACGTCGGAAACCGTCATTTCGCGGCGCGCGGCGAAATTGAGCGCCATGCGATGGCGCAGCAGCGGCGCGGCGAGCTTCGCTACGTCGTCGATCGAGGGCGCGAGGCGGCCGGTGACGAGCGCCCTGGCCCGCGTCGCCAGCATCAGCGCCTGCGCGGCGCGCGGTCCCGGACCCCAGGCCACATGCGGCGCAATCGCCGGATCGCCGTCTTCGGGACGGGCGGCGCGAACCAGATCGAGGATCGCGTCGACGACCTTCTCGCCGATCGGCAGCCGGCGCACGAGTCGCTGGGTCGCCATCAACTCGTCGGCGTCGAGGGCCTGGCGCGCTTCGGCGACAGTCTCGCCGGTCGTCTCAAGCAGCACGCGGCGCTCGCTGGCGCGGTCGGGATAATGCACGTCGATCTGCATCAGAAAACGGTCGAGCTGCGCCTCGGGCAGCGGATAGGTGCCCTCCTGCTCCAGTGGATTCTGCGTCGCCAGGACATGGAAGGGCCGCGGCAGGTCGTGGCGCTTGCCGGCGACGCTGACATGATGTTCCTGCATCGCCTGCAGCAGCGCCGATTGCGTGCGCGGCGAGGCGCGGTTGATCTCGTCGGCCATCAAGAGCTGGCTGAAGATCGGTCCCCGGATGAAGCGGAACGAACGCGAACGGTCCGCGCCTTCTTCCAGCACTTCGGAGCCGAGAATGTCGGCGGGCAGCAGGTCGGGCGTGAACTGCACCCGCTGTTCGGCGAGGCCGAGGACGCGGCCGAGCGTCTCGACAAGCTTGGTCTTGGCGAGGCCGGGCACGCCGACCAGCAATCCGTGACCGCCGGCGAGTATCGTCACCAGCGCCTGTTCGACGACTTCGTCCTGACCGAAGATCACGGCGCCGATGGCGGCGCGGGCGCGTCCAATATGGTCCAAAGCGCGTTCGGCGGATTGGACGACGGCCGATTCGAGCGAGGTCGTCTTAGTGTCGAGTGAGGTCATGTCAGCTTTGCTCTGGCGGCCTGTCGATGAGGAGATTCGGGCGCGTCGGCGGCGTCGCCGCAGAGTTCCGCCGGGCGTCGATCGAAAGCCCCGCGCCATTGGCTTCGCGTGAATCTTAAAGGCGAAGCGGGCGGATTGACGGCCAGCGCCAATTTTTATCTCTCCGGCGCCGCAATTCAAGCGCGACCGGCGCGTTGGAGGGCATTTTGTCGCTTTGGCGGCGAATTGCACGTGACAGTTTGTTCATGCGTTCCGCATTAACCCGCCATCCGACCAACGCCATGTATATTCGGCGTATATTCTGTCGCCGGCTCTCATTCTGAAAGGCGCTCTCGCTGATGTGGCGCGCAATCGTCGAAACCGCCCTGCTCTTTCTTACGCCTTTCGTCGCCTACGCGCTTTTCCATCTGTTGCAGCGGCGCTGGCCCTTCGTGCGCGAACTCTGGCATGGCAGGATCGTCTCGCTGCTTACCATCGCGGGTCTTCTCGTCGCCATCGTCGGCGTGGTCACGATCGGCCTTACCCGGCTGAACCAGGGCGCTTATGTGCCGGCCCATGTCGAGAACGGAAAATTGAAGCCGGGCCGTTTCGAATGATTGCGGCGCGGAGACTTCTCGACGATCCTCGGTTGGCGACCCTCTTCACGGCGCTCGCCAAGACCGGCGCAGAGAGCCGCGTCGTCGGCGGCGCCGTGCGCGACGCCCTGCTCAGCCTTCCGCCTCATGAGATCGACCTCGCTACGACGGCGCTGCCGGACGCGGTCCTTGCAGCCGCGCGCGACGCGGGCCTCAAAGGCGTGCCGACGGGGATCGAGCATGGCACCGTGACCATCGTCGTCGCCGGAACGCCCTATGAAGTCACGACGCTGCGCGAGGACGTGGAGACCGACGGGCGCTTCGCCAAGGTGCGCTTTGGCGGCGATTTCGAACAGGACGCGAAGCGCCGCGACTTCACCATCAATGCGCTGTCGCTTTCTCCCGACGGCGAGATTCACGATTACACTAGCGGCTTGGCGGATATTGAAGCGCGGCGCGTCCGCTTCATCGGCGACGCCGCGACGCGGATTCGCGAGGATTATCTGCGCATCCTGCGCTTCTTTCGCTTCAACGCCTCGCATGGCGAAGGCCCGTTCGACCGCGAAGGCCTGCATGAGTCGATCGTTGCGCGGGAAAATCTATCGCGCCTGTCTCGCGAACGAATCCGCGCCGAATTGATGAAGCTGCTGCTGGCGCGCCGGGCGCCCGAGACTCTGCGCGCCATGTCGCACGCCGGCGTCATCGAGGTGATCCTCGGCATCGGTTATCCCTCGCGCCTGCAGCGTCTCGCCGACCGCGAGGCGGCCATGGGCAAGCCGGCGGACGCGGTCTTGCGGCTCGCGTCCTTTTCGACGCTGACGGTTGAAGACGCCGAACGGCTGCGCGATCGCCTCAGGCTCTCCAACGACGAATTCGCGCGGCTCGTGGGGGCGGCGCGAACGCTCGCGCCGCTGCACGGACGCGACGCCCCCCCGCCTCCCTCTCATCTGCGCGAGATGCTGTTTTTGTGCGGCGCCCGAGCAGCGGCCGACGCCCTCGCGCTTGCCCATGCGGAAAGCGCCTCGGCGGCGGATGACGCCGATTGGCTCGAGGCCGCGCGTTTTCTCGAAGAGACGCCAGCGCCCGCCTTTCCAATAAAAGGCGCCGATCTCATCGCCCGCGGCGTCGCGCCCGGCAAGGCTTTGGGCGAAGCGCTGAGATTATTGCAGGCCGAATGGATGCGCGCCGGCTTCCCGCGCGACCCAGTGGTGGTGATGCGGCTACTCGAGGAGGCGGTCGGGAAGGATGGGCGTTAGAATGGCGCCACCGTCTCGCTTGTCGCGAGAGGCCAGGCCATCAGCTCGCCGCCTGATTGCGCCGAATGTCTTCCTTGAGCAATTCGTTGACGATTTCATCAAGCGAATGTCCTTTGGCCTCGGCGCGCGACAGCAAAAAACTCCCTTACTTCCCGCTCGAAATGGACGGGAGGACATAATTCGAGCTCGCCGCGAAAGAACTTTCCACGTTCGCCTTTCGAGAAGTCATATTCGTCTTTCATCGCGTTTGGCGCTCCGCCGTCGCCAGCCGCTCGAAAACCCCCAGCACCAAAGCGCGCTTGTCGAAGTTGAACACTTCGGTCTCACGCGCGGCGTCGCGAATCTCCTCCCAGGCGCGGGCGTATCCGGCCAGCGTGATCGGCGGTGCGCCAGTTCCCGCAAGCTGCCGCACTCGCGCGTCGAGATGCCTCTGCGTTGCGCGCATAAAGGTCTCATAGGCGGCTTCATTGTCGCGGCCGGTGAGCTTGTCGGCGAGCAGATGCGCGCCGAGCCAATCGACCTGCGGCAGCCTTTCGAACAGCTTTCGCACGACGGCGTCGAAGGCGACGCCGTCATCTCCCAGCAACCGCAACGCCTCGCGCACCGAGCCTTCGGCGCGCGCCGTGGCGGCGATGAGGTCCGCCTCCGGCGCCTGCGACCATGGCGGGCCGAGACTGTTCACCGCGGCGATCACATCTTCCGGCGACAGGGCCCCCAGCATCAGCCTGCGGCAGCGCGAACGGATCGTCGGCAGGATGCGCCCCGGCTGATGCGCGACGAGCAGAAACAGCGACCGTTCGGGCGGCTCCTCGATGAGCTTTAAAAGCGCGTTGGCGCTGGCGCGATTGAGATCGTCGGCGCAGTCGACGATGCCGATGCGCCAGCCGCCAGTTCCCGAAGCCTGATGGAAGGCCTGTAAGACTTTGCGCACCTCTTCGATGCGAATTTCGGTGAAATGCTTTTTGGTCTTCTCGTTCCAGGCGCGGCGCAGCAGAAAAATATCGGCGAGCGCCAGCGAGGCGATGCGGCGCGAAGCCGGATGGTTTTCCGCCACCGCGAGACTTTCGGCGGCCTGAACCGCCGGCGCGCCGGGTTCAGGATGGGCGAGGAGAAATCGCGCCAGCCGCCAGGCGAGCGTCGCCTTGCCGACGCCTTCCGGCCCGCCGATGATCCAGGCCTGCGCCATTTTGTTGCGGCGGTAGGCGTCGAGCAGTTCGCGTTCCGCGTCGACATGGCCGAACAGGGCGAGAGTCTCCCGCGGATGCGGGGCGTCGTCGTAGCGGTCGCTTTCGGGATTCGCTTCGTCGCGGCTCATTGCGCGGCTTGCGCAGCATGCGCAAGGAAGCGGTCGTGAACGACGGCGCGCACCGCGCTCGCAACGTCGTTGACCGATCTGGCGGCGTCGATCACGCAGCAGCGTTCCGGTTCGTTTTCGGCGATGTCGAGAAAGGCCTGCCGCAACTCCTCATGGAAGGAGGGGTCCTCGCTTTCGAAACGGTCGACCTCCTCGCGTCCGTCTCGCCGCTCGGCCGCTCGCGCCAAGCCTTCCCGCGCCGGCAGGTCGAGCACGATGGTGAGATCTGGCCGCGTCTCGCTCACCGCCGCCCTTTCAAGCAAGGCCAGAGTCCTGGCGTCCACGCCGCCGCGCGCGCCCTGATAGGCGCTGGTCGAATCGGCGAAGCGATCGCACAGCACCCAAGCGCCGCGTTTCAGGGCGGGCGCGATCAGCGTCGCGACATGGTCAGCGCGCGCCGCGGAAAACAGCGCCGCCTCGGCAAGCGGACCGAGCGGCGCCGCGCGTCCCGCAAGCAAAAAATCACGGAGCTTCTCGGCTTTTGGCGTGCCGCCCGGCTCGCGCGTCGTCACTACTTCAAGGCCGCACTCGCGCAAATGTTCGGCGAGGCGCGCAAGCTGCGTCGACTTGCCGACGCCCTCGCCGCCTTCGAAGGTGATGAAGCGGCCTCTTTCGGGCGTCATCAGGAAGGTCATTTCTTGCCGAACAGTTTCTGGTGAATGGCGGCGGCGGCGGATTCGTAAATGGCGTCGAAAGCGCGCCGCGGAAGCGATCCCTCTTCGACCGACTCGGCGGTCTGCAGCGGCTGTTCAAGCACGACCGCGTTGCCGCGTTTGATTTCAAGCCGGCCGACGACCGTCCCCGCTTCGACCGGCGCCAGCACAGGACCTTCGTAGACGATCTTGCCCATCAGCCTCTCATTCGCGCCGCGCGGCAAAAGCACCTTGATATCTTCCTTGGCCGTCAGCTCCACCGAGCCTTGCGTGCCGCCATAGATTTGGGCCGGCCCGATCGGCTCGCCGGCCTTGAACAGCTCCTTCTCTTCGAAGTTGCGGAATCCCCATTGCAGCAATTTCCGCGCTTCTTCGCCTCGCTCCTTCGCAGTCTTCGCGCCATAAATGGCGACGATGAGGCGCCTGCCGTCCTGCGTCGCGGAACCGACCAGACCAAAGCCGCTTTCTTTGTCGATATGGCCGGTCTTCAGCCCGTCCGCCCCGATGCTCATCGTGAGCAGCGGATTACGATTCTGCTGGCGTATCTTGTTCCAGGTGAACTCTTTTTCGCCGAAATAGCCGTAAAACTGAGGATAAGTCTTGATGACATACGCCGCGAGCTTCGCCATTTCGCGTGCCGTCACCTTCTGGTCGGGACCGTCCATCCCCCAGGGATTGCCGAAGCGCGATTTGACAAGGCCAAGCTCGGACGCGCGCTTGTTCATCCGCGTCACGAATCCTTCTTCGGAACCCGCCAGACCTTCCGCGAGCGTAATCGCGGCGTCATTGCCGGATTGGATCACCAGACCGCGCAGCAGGTCTTCGACGCGTGCGCTGCTGTTGAGCGGGAGGAACATCGCCGAACCGCCGGCCGGCGCGCCGCCGGTGCGCCAGGCGTGCTCGGAGACGGTGAATTGGTCGTCGAGCTTCAGCTTGCCTTCGGCCAGAGCCTGAAAGATCAGTTCGGCAGTTAGAATTTTGACAGTCGAGGCGGGCTTGGCGAAATCGTCGGCGTTTTTCTCAAACAGAACGGTGTTGGTGCCGGCGTCGATCAGAATCGCGCTTGGGACGCTCGTTTGAAAGCCTTGGGCGACGGCGGAATTTATCCCTGCCCCCGCCAATGCAAGGAGGGCCAGGATCAGGCATCGCACTGGAAATTTTGGCAAGGGCGCGCTCCCCTTGTTGACGCCGCAGCGCGGCGGAGCGCGGAGAAGATGGCGCGCGGCGTCGAAAATTGCAATCTCGACATATTCCGGTCAGTTGGTCTTGGTCGAGGCGTTCAGCGCCTGCCGGATGGCGTCTCGCGCCGAAGGCTGACGCGCGCCAAAATGCGCGGGCCGCGCAGGCGGCAGCGGCGCGACGGCGGTCTGCGCCTTCCGGGTTGACGCGACAGGCTGTTCGTCGATCCCGGCTTCCTCGCGCGACGGCGGCAGCGGCGCGTCTATTTCCTGCTCGGCATAGGCCAGAGTTTGTTCTTGGGACGCCTGAGCGTTCTCATAGGCGATTCGCGCGGCGAGTTCCGCCGCCTCCGCTCTTACGTAAGTGCGCGCCGTTTGCGCCGGCGCGTCAATCGCCGAGGCCAGCATGGTCCAGGGCGTGGCGTCGAGCTGCGCTGGCGCGCCATCGTCGCGTAGCGTCGCCAAAAGTTTGGCGTCGTCGTCCCCGTCGAGATCGGCGCGCCCGATCCAGTCCACCTTGACGCGCGTCGTCCCCACGCCATGGAAATCGAGCGCTTCCGCCACCCGCTGCGAGACGTCCATCACGCGTCCGCCGTGGTAAGGCCCGCGGTCATTGACCCGCACCACCATCGAACGGTCATTGCGCAGATTGGTGACTCGCGCATAGCTCGGGAGCGGCATGGTCGGGTGCGCGGCGGAAATCGACGCCCGGTCGAATATTTCGCCATTGGCGGTGCGGCGTCCGTGAAAATCCGACCCGTACCAGGACGCGGTTCCGACCGCGGAATAGGGCTTTTCGCTCGGATAATAGGTTCGGCCGGCGATCTTGTAAGGCTTGCCGACCATATAGGCGCCGCCGCCTTTCGGCACTTCCTCGCCCTCTGCAATCACCCGCGGACTTGGACGCACGCCGTAGCGCGGGTCGATCTGGCCGAGACCGCCGAGGCTCGCGTTCCTGTGCGAGCCGGTGGAAGAGCAGCCGGCGAGCGCGCCGACACAGATAAGAGGCAGCAGTTTGGCGAGTATTTTCGGGCTGGGGATGGGGCGCCGTTCACAAACTTTGGTCTTGAAGACGACAGATCGCATCCTGACGGTCCTTGCCCTCATCCTTCGAGCCGCCGGTCAGCAATGAAAGACGCGTTGCATGGCGACGCCTCTCCATTTTTCGGCGCGACGAAAAACTGTCGCGCGAATGCGACCTGCGGATTTTCTCGCTGATGTATGAAGTTGACGTTAAACGCAGTTACGCTCGCGACAGGAGGCTGCCCAAATGGGACCAAAATGCGACAGTCGCGGCATAACTGCGTGCGCATAAAGAGATTGGAAAGAAGTGTGGCGGGGGCGCCACAGTCTCCCCTGCTTCATTCAATTTTCAATCCGCGCGAGATCGACGATTCGCGTTTCCACGCGCTCGACGCCGCGAAAAACATTGGATGACAGTTTTGCGGCGACGTGGAACGGCGCGCCGTCTGCTCTGAGAAGCGCCTCGCCGAGCGGCGAATTTGCGGCGCGGAAGGCGATGGCGTCGACCGTCGCGCCGTCGCGTGAACGCAGTCGGGCACGGACATGGTCGGCCCCGACGATCTGCGCGAATGCGACCTGCTGCTCGGGCAGAACAAACAGCGGCTCCGGATTGCCCTGTCCAAAAGGCCCCGCCCGTTCGACCCGTCGGAGCAGATCGAGACTGACCCCTCTCCCCGCGAGGGCGGCGTCGAGGACCAGCGCGTTTTCGCGCCGGGCGGCCTCGACGGAAGCTTCGAGCGCCTCGTTCATAAAGACCCGAAAATCGTCGAATCGATCGCGTGCGAGCGTCGCGCCGGCGGCCATCGCGTGCCCGCCGCCTTTGACGGCAAAGCCCAGATCGACGGCGCGCCGGACCGCCGAACCAAGGTCGACGCCACTTAAACTCCTACCTGATCCTGTTCCAATTTCTCCATTAAAAGCAAATATAAATGTTGGAGTATTAAAGCGTTCCTTTAAGCGAGACGCAATCAGGCCGACAACGCCTGGATGCCAATCGTCGCCCTCAAGGACGAGGCATGACAGCAAATTCGATCTCGCCAACTGCGCTTCGGCCAGAGCGGTCGCCTGCTCCAAGGCGGCCCTTTCGACGATCTGACGCTCGCCGTTCAGACGATCGAGCTCGAGGGCGATGCGACGCGCTTCGGCCTCGTCGGCGAGCGTCAGAAGTCGCGCGCCGAGTCCGGCGTCGCCGATCCGACCGCCGGCATTGATGCGCGGCCCGAGCGCGAAGCCGAGGTCGCGAGCGCGCGGCGGTCCGTCCAACCGGGCGGCGTCCATAAGCGCGGCGAGGCCCGGACGCGACCGTGCGGCCATCACCATCAGGCCCTTGGCGACCAGCGCCCGGTTTAGCCGCGCGAGCGGCGCCACGTCGGCGACGGTGGCTAGCCCAACGAGATCGAGCGCTGCGAGGAGGTCCGGCGCGGCGCGGTCAACATTCCACCAGCCGCGCGCCCGTAGCGTCCGCGACAGGCCGACGAGCGCTAGAAACACGACTCCCGCCGCGCAGAGCGCGCCCTGCCCCGAAATCTCGTCCAGACGGTTCGGATTGACGATGAGCGCCTCGGGCAAGACCTCGGGAGCCTGATGATGATCGAAAACGATCACGTCGAGACCGATGGAGCGCGCAATGGCGAAAGCCTCGTGACTCGCGGTTCCACAATCGACGGTGACCAGGAGAGTCGCGCCGCGCGCCGCAAGATCGCGGATCGCTTCGACATTGGGCCCATAGCCTTCGACGATCCGGTCGGGAATATGCACAAAAGGCTTCGACGCGCCGGCCGCGCGCCAAAAGTCGACGAGAAGCGCGGCGGAGCAGGCGCCGTCAACGTCATAGTCCCCGAAAATGGCGATCTGCTCGCCAGTTTCGATTGCTCGCGCCATCCGTTCGGTCGCGGCGTCCATGTCGCGTAGCGATGACGGATCCGGCATCAGGTCGCGTAGCTTGGGGTCGAGATAGCTCTCGGCGTCAGCCACTGTGACGCCGCGTCCGGCGATGACCCGCGCAAGAAAATCATCGATCCCATGCGCCTGGGTCAGCGCGAGGGCTTGCGCCTCGCCTCTGGCGTCGAGCCGACCACGCCAGCGTTGGCCGAGCACGGAGCGCTCGACCCCGAGAAATGCCGGAAACATCGAATCGGACATTGCTGCCTCGAAGACATTCGCTAAGCGTTGCCCGCAACCGACGCAAGCGCCATCGCTCGCAGTCGGTCACTAAATCGTCGCAGCAAAATAAAGTCGAATTTCTAAGCCCTTGAAATTCACCTAACATCTTCGTTAATTGGCTGGCTCAGAATGAAAGTTCTTCTCACCCCATGCATTTTGATGAAGCGTTTGGCCGGGCAAAGTGCGTGAAGTTTGCGCTCTGCGCGACGCCAGAGCGACGTTCGAATTATTTTGAATTTCTATCGATGCCGGACCGGAGTATGGCGCTCAAATCCACGCATATCATTTTCGTGCATGATTTCTTCGGCTGGGGGCCTCGAGAGTTCGGACTTCCCTATTGGGGCGACGCGCTCGGCCAGATCGGCGAACCCTTTGCGGTCCATGAAGCGAAGGTCGGTCCGGTCAGCTCCTTTCACGATCGCGCCTGCGAGCTTTTCGCCCAGATCGGCGGCGGACGGGTCGACTATGGCGAGCGGCACAGCAATGAGGCGCGCCACGCCCGCTATTCGCGTGAATATGCGAGTCCTTTCGCCCCCGACTGGTCGGAAAGGAACCCCGTGATCCTCGTCGGCCATGGAGCCGGCGCCCAGACCGCCATGCAGTTGCAGGCGCTTCTCGCGGACGATTTCTGGGAGCGGGAAACGAACGCGGCCTGGATCGAAGGCGTCATCAGCATCGCCGGCGCCATTAACGGATCCTTGCTGCCCTACGGCTTCGGATGCGACCATGGAGACGGCCGTTTCAGACGCAGAGCGAGCCAGCTGATCGCCGAGTCCTTCAATTTCCTAGGAATGGCCGCCGGCGTGCCGACCGCGATGCGCAAGCCTTTCGATCTCCATCTCGATCAGTGGACGGAGGGCCAAGCGGACTCGCTGGAGGCGATGGCGCGTCTGGATGCAGGCGCTTTCGTCGACGGCGAGGACAATCTCATCTTCGACATGACTCTGCAGGGCTGCCGCAACGCCAACGCCCGGTTCAGATCGCATCACGGCACCTACTATCTCTCGCTCGTGACCAACGCCACCCATGCCCGCCCTTCCGGCTTCTTCGGCAAGACCTGGCGGCCTGATCCGACCATTCATCCGGTTCTCTGGCAGCCGGCGCTTTATCAGGCGCGAGAGGCGAGATTCGCCAAGGCGCCGATCGATGGCTGGGGCGGCGGCGACCTTTCGCTGCCGCAGTGGCGCCCCAATGACGGCGCGGTGAGCGTCATTTCGCAGCGCTATCCGTTTACGGCGCGGCAGGAGCCGGTGGGAGGCGAAGGCGTCTTCAGACGCCAAAGGCTCAAACCGGGGCGCTGGTATTATGAATATCTCGACAAGGCGATAGGCCAGCGCTTCGATCATTTCGACGCAGTCGTCGGGGCGCAGCTCAAACCCTGGGTGCCCGGACTGCGCGACGCGCATCGCGAGGTTTATTCCCGGCTCGGCGAGACCTTGCGCGGGCTTTAGCCGACGCCGTTCGACTTTAGGGCGTCGATCACGCCGCTGAAGACCAGCGACACCCCCATCGCCGAGACGAAAAAGCCGACGATTCTGGTCGCCGCGTCGATCCCGTGCGGTCCCAGCGTCCTGGTTAGTCGCGTCGCGAAAACGAGACAGCCGTACGTAACGGCGACCGCGAAAAAAATTGCGGCGAGGATGGCGCCGAAGGCCAGCGCTTCATGGGTAGAATGCTCGATTGTCGCCATCATGCCTAGGACCGTCGCGATCGGGCCGGGACCGATCATCAGCGGCATTGCAAGCGGCATGAAGGCGATATTAGCGTCGGGGCCGGCGGGCGCCAGGCTGCTTTCTCCATTCGACGACGGCAGGAACAGCTCAAATCCGATTCGCGTCAGCACGATGCCGCCGGCGATGCGCACCATGGCGAGCGAGACGCCGAATATTTTCAGGATCACGGCGCCAAAGAACAAGAAGAACAGGATGAGCAGCAGCGCATAAAGGCAGGCCATGAAGGCGACGCGACGCCGCTCCTCATTGCCCTTGCCGCTCTCGAGCATCAGGAAGACCGGCAGCACCTCGAAAGGATTGATCACGGCCAGCAAGGTGGTGAATGTCGAGAAAAAGAGCGTCAACTCCACCCTGAAATGCCCAGCGCCGAAATCCGCGAGCAGACCGCTAATCGTCATAATCACTTCTCACTGGCGTTCGACATGCGCGAGGCATCGCGGCGCGACATTATTTCGGCGATTGCGGCCGCTCAAGCGGCGTAGCGGCAGATTGCTGATATTGTATCCATTCGCTCGAACCGGCCCTTCACGATAGGATTGGATTATGACCGACGTGATCGCGCTCACCCATCTCTCCGGCGACCATGCGGAGATTAACCCCTTCGGCGCGGAGCTTGCCGCCTGGCGCGCGCAAGGCGTCGACATGATTTGGGCGAAGGACCCCAAAATCTGGGACCAGACAGCGCCTGTGTTGTTTCCTATCGTCGGCTGGACGCGCAACGACTGCGTCCGCGTCGACGGCAAAACCTATCCGCTGGGGCTTCACGGTTTCGCGTGGAAGAAGAAGTTCGACGTCGCCGAGCGCCGCGACGACTATCTGCGCCTCGCGCTTGTCGACGATGACGAGACCCGAGCGCTCTATCCCTTCGCCTTCCGGTTCGAGGCGGAATTCCGGCTCCATGCCGGCGCGTTGGAAATCAGTCTGATCGTCGCGAACATTGATTCGCGGCCCCTGCCCTATGCTTGCGGCCTGCATCCCGCCTTTCGCTGGCCGCTTGCCGGCTCCAACGCGCCGCATGCGATCATCTTCGAGGCCGAGGAATGCGCCGACGTTCCCGTCATCGCTCCCGGCGGCCTCCTCTCGAAATCGCTGCGCAAAACCCCGTTGGTCGGTCGACGGCTGCCGCTCGAACCGCAGATGTTCATGCACGACGCGCTGTGCTTCCTCAATATTGCAAGCCGCAGCCTCGTCTTCGACAATGGCGAGGGCGGACGCCTTTCAGTGACGTTGGAAGATTTTCCTCATGTTGGATTTTGGACGCTGCCGCCCGCGCCCTATCTGTGCATAGAGGAGTGGACAGGCTACGGCGACCCCGAGGATTTTCGCGGCGATCTCTACGAAAAGCCTTCCATGAGGCTGCTGGCGCCCGGCGAGCGCGCGCGGCATGGCGCGATTTTCGCCTTTGAGAGAAAGGCGTCGGTCGGCTAGGAACGATCGGCCTCTCACCGGGAATCGCGAATGACCGTCGCCTCCAGCGTCATTGAAGCCATCGGACGCACGCCGCTCATCGAATTGCGCGCAGCTTCGAAGGCGACCGCGTGCCGCATCCTCGGCAAGGCCGAATTCATGAATCCCGGCGGCTCCGTGAAGGACCGCGCCGCGCTGTCGATCGTCGAAGACGCCTGCGCAAAGGGATTGTTGAAGCCGGGCGGAACGATCGTCGAAGGCACCGCCGGCAATACCGGCATTGGCCTCGCGCTCGTCGCCAATGCGCTCGGCTTTCGCACGGTGATCGTCATTCCCGACACGCAGAGCCAGGAAAAGAAGGACATGCTCAGGCTCCAGGGCGCGCAGCTCGTCGAAGTGCCGGCGGTTCCATACGCCAATCCCAATAATTACGTGAAGCTGTCTGGACGCCTAGCCGAGCGCCTCGCCAGGGAAGAGCCGAACGGCGCCGTCTGGGCCAACCAGTTCGACAATGTCGCCAATCGCGTCGCCCATCTCACCACCACCGGTCCCGAAATCTACGAAGAGCTCGACGGCGCGGTCGACGCCTTCATCTGCGCCTGCGGGACCGGCGGAACGCTCGCCGGCGTTGGCATGGCGCTCAAGGAAAGAAATCCGGAAGTGAAGATCGGGCTCGCCGATCCATATGGGGCGGCGCTCTATTCTTATTACACGACCGGAGAGTTGAAGGCCGAAGGCTCGTCGATCACAGAGGGCATCGGCCAGGGCCGGATCACCGCCAATCTCGAAGGCGCGCCGGTCGACGTCGCCTATCGCATTCCGGACGACGAGGCGCTGCGGGTCGTCTTCGACCTCGCCGAGAAGGAAGGACTGCTGCTCGGCGGCTCTTCCGGAATCAATGTCGCCGGGGCGATCCGCCTCGCCCGCGATATGGGTCCCGGCAATACCATCGTCACCGTGCTGTGCGACGGCGGCGCGCGCTACGCTTCGAAACTCTTCAACCCCGCCTTTCTGCGCAGTCAGAAGCTGCCGACCCCGCCTTGGCTCGAAGGGGCGGCAACGATTGATCCAGGTTTCGTTTAGCTTTTGACGGTTTCCACAGCCGCCTCGGCCGCCGGTCGCTCGGCCTCGCGCCGCGGAACGAATGACTCGCGACGCAGGAAGAGGACCTTCTGCAACTCCTTCTCTCCGACGAGTTTCGCGAATTCGCGATAGCCGAAGAAGGGGATCAGCGCAGAGAAGGTCACGAGCGCAACTGAGATCAATGTGCGCAAATTGTCGAGATCCACGCCGTCATGGTCCACATGGGACGGCCAAAAATGCTCGAGCAGCGCCTGCTCAAACATGTCCATGTCGATGAGCAGCACCCCGTAGAGGAACGACTTGGCCAGAATGGGCACGATCAGCGGCATTTTGTCGAAGACGCGCCACACGCCGAACTTGTTGGCGACGAACAGCACTTTGGCGAAAGCAAGCGCCTTGACGACGGCGAAGCCCTGATGCTCCACGATATGCGCCTGAGACAGGACAATCGACTTATGCACGCCGAGCACGGCGAGCAGGAACCACACATATAAGAAGACCGGAAGGAAGGCCTTGGCTTCCTCCTCGACTTTCTCCTTAACGCTCTTTTTTGCTTGCACGCTCATCGCCGGCGTCAGTCCCCCAGCCTTCGTCGCGCGTCAATCTAGCCGTGCGATCCCTCCTTGGCTATCGCCTCGGCGCGAGCCAAATCCTCCGGCTTGTTGACGTTGAAGAAGGGATCATAAAGCTCGGCCGGCCAGCCGACGACGGCATTCGCATAGCGCCCGATGAAGGCGGACACTTTGCGCTCGCCTTCCTCGATGAGCGCGCGCCGCAAATCCTCGCGCAGCGCGACCGGCCACAGTGCGACAGCGTGATGGATTCGCCCGTTCGACGCGGCGACGGCGATACCCGCGCCCGCTTGCTTTCGGGCGGCTTCGAGCCGCGAGACGAGATCGGCAGGCAGGAATGGCGTGTCGCCCGGCGCGCTGAGCACATCGGCGGCGCCGCTCGCGGCGGCGAAGTCCATGCCTGCGAGAACGCCGGCGAGCGGTCCAGCGAAGCCCTCGACGCTGTCGGCGACGACCGGCAGGCCGAACGCCGAAAAGCGGGCCGGATCGCCATTGGCGTTAATCGCGAGAAGCCCGCATTGGGGCCTCAGCCTATCGATCACATGCTGAAGGATCGGCTGGCCGGCGATCTCGGCGAGCGGCTTGTCGCCGCCGCCCATCCGCTGCGCCAGTCCGCCGGCGAGTATGACGCCAATGCAGTCTCTCATGTGCCTTCCGGATTGGCGTCAAGCAAGGGCGTTACTATGTTTCGTTCATAACCCTGAGCGCCGCTCGCGCAAAGGGAAGCTGTCCGAGGGAACCCAATGATCTCACGCCGCCGTCTTGCCGCTGTCGTCCTTGTTTTTGCTTCCGCTCTTCTCGCTTCGCTCTCGCCGGCAGTCGCTGCTGAGCAGAATTTTGCGCCGCAGGCCTTCGACGCTGCGCAAAAAGCGGGCAAGTCGATCATCGTGCATGTCTTTGCGCCATGGTGTCCGACCTGCCGCGCCCAGGAGCCGACGGTGCGGCGCGTTGAAGCCGATCCGAAATTTGCCGACGTCGTCATGTTCCGCGTCGACTTTGACAGTCAGAAGAGCGCGCTCCGCACGCTGAGAGCCAACCGGCAAAGCACGCTCATCATCTTCAAAGGCGATAAGGAAGTCGGGCGCTCAGTCGGCGTGACCGACCCGGGCGCAATCTCGGCGCTTCTCGCCAAGGCGCTCTAAGTCGATGGATGCGGGCGCGCTCGGCGCTTTCGGCTTCGCCTTTGTGGCCGGTCTATTATCGACCTTGTCGCCCTGCGTGCTGCCGCTCCTGCCTCTGGTGCTCGGCGCCGCGGCTGCGGAGCATCGATTCGCGCCGGCGCTCCTCGCGCTGGGCGTTGCAATTTCCTTCGTCGCGATTGGGCTTTTCGTGGCGACAGTGGGTTTTGCCGTCGGCCTAGACGCAGATTCGCTGCGATTCGCTGCGGCGGCTCTACTGATCGGATTGGGTGTGATCATGCTCGCGCCTGGGCTGCAGGCGCGCGTTTCCGCCGCCGGCGGCCCGATCAGCGACAGGCTGAACGCAGCTTTTGGCGGGTTGGCTCATGGAGGAATGTTCGGCCAGTTCGGCGTCGGCTTGCTGCTCGGCGCCGTCTGGAGCCCATGCGTCGGGCCGACGCTCGGCGCAGCATCGGTGCTCGCCGCGCGCGGCGAAGACCTCGGCGCCGTCATGGCGACGATGGCTGCGTTCGGGCTCGGCGCAGCGGCCCCGCTGATGGCGCTTGGAGCCTTGTCGCGGCAGGCGATGGCGCGTTGGCGCGACCAGCTTCTCGCTTTCGGGCAAAGAGCGCAGCAAGCGCTTGGGGCCTCGCTGGTTGTGATCGGCGCCTTGATCGTCTCGGGCTACGACAAGACAATAGAAGCGGCGCTCGTCGCCGCTTCGCCCGAATGGTTGACGCAGTTAACGACCCGTTTTTAGCGCTTTGCCAAATCAATACGATCGCGCCTGTTTGACGCGCAACGGCCTGGCGCAAGCAAATCCAGGCAAAATCTGGAAAAAACTATGGCGCTGGGGCTACAGCGGACGCGGCGCAAAGTCTTCCGCTTGCCGCATCTTCCTAAAATTTGGTTTATTTTCCATTGTTTATAGAAGCTGTTGGTTTAGGCAATTCTTAAAACGACGGCTCTATAAGGATCGCTACTACATGGCTGTTTGAGTAGCGAGTGAGTGAAATGACCGAGACGCACCGTCCCCGTGTCAAATATGTCATCGGCCCCGATGGCAGTCCGCTGACCATTGCGGATTTGCCTCCCGCTTCGACCAAGCGCTGGGTCATTCGGCGCAAGGCGGAAGTGGTGGCGGCGGTGCGCGGCGGCCTTCTTTCGCTCGACGAGGCCTGCAGTCGCTACACGCTGACGGTCGACGAATTCCTGAGCTGGCAGATGTCGATCGACCAGCACGGGCTTGCAGGGCTGCGAACCACGCGTCTTCAGCAATATCGCATCTAAAGCATTTTCCGCCGAAGTGGGCGCCGGTTCGGCGTAGAAAATGCGTCAATCCAAGAAACTAGAGCGCGTTCATGAATCGATGATTCATGAACGCGCTCTAGCCTCGACGCCAGACGTCAAATCATTCAACGCCGGTCAAAAAGAATGTCCGGCGTTTTTACTTTTGCAGCTGCTCTTCTATCCCGCGCCAGCGCTCGACGAGCTTCTTGCGCTCGAACAGCGCCACGACGACGAGCGCGATCAGCAAGGGGATGATGAGATAGAAGAGTCGCCAAACCAATAGCGCCGCCAAAACCTTCAGCCGCGGCACGTCGGGCATCACCTTGATGAACAGCAATTCGAAAATGCCGAGCCCGCCCGGCGCGTGTGACACCAGAGCCGCCGAAAAGGACAGAAGAAAAGCGCCGAGCACGACGAGATAGCCCGGATTGCCCTGCTCCGGCAGCGCGAAATAGATGATGCCGGCGGCGCCGACGAGCTCCAGCGGCGCGGCAAAGAGCTGGCGCACCATGATTTCGGGCCGTGGGTAGAGAATTTCGAAGCGCCCGAAGAGGTGGATCGGGCGGAAATGCATGAGCGATCCGATAATGTAGAGAATGACGAAGGCCAGGCAGCCAAGGCCGACGACGAGCGCGGTGTTCGGGTTTGTCACGACGTCCGGCAGGAAGCCTGACAGCCGCTGCATGAGCGCCGGGTCGTAGGTGAGCAACAGCCCAGCGAGAAGCACATTGCCGAAGCCGAACGTATAAGAGCACAACACCACCAACGTCGCGACTTGCGTCGCGGTCAGCCCCTTCGTCGAATAGGCGCGATAGCGCACCATGGCGCCGGAGAAAACGCTCGCGCCAATATTGTGCGACAGGGCGTAGGTCGTAAACGAGCAGATCGAAATAAACAGCCAGTTGATATGTTTGACGCCCAAATGCAGCAGCGCGATGCGATCGTACCAAGCGAGCGCCGCATAGGCGACAAGCGTCGACAGGCCGGCATAAAAATAGTGAGTCGTCGGTATCGCCTTCAGATTGGCCCAAACCTCGACGCCGACCGATTCTCCTCTAAATTCGTGGTACAGAAGGAAAAATGACGCGACGACGGCGATGAGCCCGACTGTCGGCCAAAAATATTCCAGCAGTTTTCTCATGCGGCCCGTCGCGTTAGGTTGCACCGTCGATCACCAAACCGGCCGCAGTGGCCGCATTCTCCCTCGCATGGAGCGCCCAGCGCCCGCAAGCCCGCATCAAATATTATGACGCTTGCGGCGAATCAATGGAGACGGGAATGAGATTGCTCTCGCGGATCAAGGGCTTAATTCTGAACCCGCAGACTGAATGGACGCAGATTTCGCAAGAAGATACATCGGTCTTCGATCTCTATCGCAATTATGTCGCCATACTGGCCCTGCTCCCGCCCTTCGCGAGTTTCTTCGGCTCGTGGCTGTTCGGCTTTTCCTACGGCTCGCAGGGAATCATGCACCCGACGTTCGCGGGCGGGCTCTATCGCGCTTTCGTTCAATATCTCCTCAGCCTGCCGGCCTTCTTTCTCGTCGCCTTCGTCATATCGGCGATCGCGCCGCATTTCGAAGGAAAGACCGACGACCGCCGCGCGCTGATGCTGACCGCCTATTCCTTCACGCCGGTCTGGCTCGCTTCGCTCTTTGGGTTGATCCCAGGGCTTCGCTGGCTCGACGTGCTCGGCTTCTATGGAATCTATGTTTACTCCGTCGGCCTGCCGGCCATGATGCGCGTGCCCAAGGAAAATCTCGACGTGTTCACCCTCGCGACGCTTTTTCTCGCCGTAGCGACCGTCGCGCTCCACGGATGGCTGGTGCATTTCATCGCGCCGCAGCAGCTGATCTAAGTCGGCGCCGCGACTTAAACGCGCCAAAGCCGTCTTCGCCGCAACCATGCGAGCCTGGAGGCTCGCGGTCCAGAATGCGCCGCCCTTGGACCGCGAGCCTCCAGGCTCGCCAAGGCTTCTGTGACCGATTCGTTTATTTCGGGGCGTCGCCTAACCCCAGCGCTCCGCGGCGCTGTCGTCCTCTGATTTCGCCTCGACCCAGTCGCCGGCGCCGCCGTCGGCGCGGCGTTCCTTCTTCCAGAAGGGCGCTCGGGTCTTGAGATAGTCCATCAGAAATTCCGCCGCGGCGAAGGCGTCGCCGCGATGGCGCGCCGCCGCGAGCACCAGAACGATCCGTTCGCCGGCCCGGATGCGGCCGAAGCGATGGATGATGGTGAGACCCTGCAAAGGCCATCGCTCGAGCGCCTGATCGGCGACCCGCGCAATCTCGGCTTCCGCCATGCCGGGATAATGTTCGAGCTCTAAAGACTCGAGCGAACCGTCCTCGTCCCTGCATAGGCCGATGAAGCTGACTAGCGCGCCGATGTCTCCCCGTCCGGCGGTCAGCAGCGCCTGTTCGCGCCCCGAATCGAAATCCTCAGCCTGAACGCGCACATTGGGCGCCGGCCGCGGCGCCATTTCAACCTCCCGTCATCGGCGGGAAGAAGGCGATTTCCCGGGCGGCGCCGATCGGCGCGTCCGGCGTCGCATGGGTTTTGTCGACCGCGGCGCGGATCGTCGCCGGATTGGCGAAAGCGGCCGCATAGCCTTCGCCGCGCGCCGACAGCCAATCGATCAGCTGACGGACCGTGACCACTTCGCCCGGCGGCGCGATCTCCTCTTCCGCCAGACCGATGCGCTCGCGCACCCAAGCGAAATACAAAGCCCTCATCCCGGCCCGTCTTCCCCGAAATGGTCCCATGCCGACTGCAGATAGTCGAAGCCGGTGTAAAGCGTCAGGATCGCCGCCGCCCACAGCAGCGTCGCGCCGATCTTGACCGTGCCGGGAAGGACGACTTCGCCCGCCGAGCCGGCGATCAGGAACCCCAGCGCCACGAGTTGCGCCGTCGTTTTCCACTTGGCGATGGCCGAGACCGGCAGCCTAACCTTGAGCTCGGCCAGATGTTCCCGCAGTCCCGACACCAGTATTTCGCGGCACAGGATGATGATCGCCGCCCAGATCGTCCAGCCGGCCACCGTTTGGTCGGCGACGAGCGCCATCAGCGTCGTCGCGACGAGCAGCTTGTCGGCGATCGGATCAAGCATCCGACCAAGGCGCGAATGCTGCTGCCAGATTCTGGCGAAATAGCCGTCTAGAAAATCGGTCACGGCGGCGGCGATGAAAATCCCGAGCGCCGTCCATCGCGCCCAATGTTCGGTAAAGCCGAGGAGCAGACCCGCGACCACCGGCACGGCGACGACGCGGCCATAGGTAAGCAGATTAGGCAGCGCCAGCGCTTGGGAACGACGCTTTGCGGTGACAGCCGTCTCGGACATAGCGCAAGGGAATATGTTCCCGGCGCACAAAGTCAATAGACAGAGCGCCGGTACTTTCGCATCCGCGCTCTGGTTGCGGCGGTCGCGCCTCACTCTCGGTCGAGCGCGAAAGCGCCCGGTCCCGCCGCCGCGAAGAACAGAAAAACGAAGCAATAGAGCGCGGCGAGCTCTCCGCCGTTGAGGGTGGGCCAGAACGCCTTCCCGGCGTGAAACAGGAAATAGGCCACCGCCATTTGGCCAGAAAGAATAAAGGCGACAGGCCGGGTAAAGAGGCCGAGCAGTATCAATATGCCGCCGATAAGTTCGATCACGCCCGCCGCGCCCAGCAGCGAGATCAATTTCAGCCCGTCAAACATCGCGACATGCGGAACGCCGAAGAGTTTGGCCGTTCCGTGCTGCAGAAACAGCAGGGCGGCGGCGATGCGCAACAGGCCCTGCGCGTGCGGGGCGAAGCGTTGCGGAATAATGCGCAGGGTCATCGGGTGGCCTCCTAGAGAATGCTGGCGATTTCCTCGAAGTCGAGCCGCGGGCCGCGAGGATAAAGCTTTGCCGGATCACCATAGCCGATGTTGATCAAGAAATTCGATTTTATCCGCGTTCCTTGGAAGAATTCCGCGTCGACCTTCGCCCTGTCGAAACCGCTCATCGGTCCGCAATCGAGACCCACCGCGCGAAGCGCGAGCAAGAGATAGGCGCCCTGCAGCGAGCCGTTTCGAAAGGCCGTCTCTTCGATCAAAATCTCGTTGCCAACGAACCAGGCGCGCGCGTCCGTCGCCGGATAAAGGCGCGGCAGACTATCGGGAAAATCAAGATCATAGGCGATGATCGCGGTAGCCGGCGCGGCCATGGTTTTCGGACGGTTGGCGTCCGACAGCGCCGGCGCGAGCCGAGCTTTCGCCTCGGCCGAGCGCACGAAGACGACGCGCATCGGCGAGCAATTGGCGCTCGTCGGACCCCATTTGGCATAGGCTAGGGCCCGTTCGAGCAGGCTGTCGGGCACCTCCTTGTCCAGCCAGCCATTGTGGGTCCGCGCGCGCGTAAAGAGCTGTTCCAACGCTTCGGGCGCAATCGAACCTGCGGCCTGAATTCCGGTCGTCATCCCACCCCCTGCGCAGCGTCAGATGTCGCGCCCTTCGACTTCAATGTGCAGGCGCTCCTCGATTTTTCGGATCGATTCCTGCAGGGGCGAGATTGCGAGAGATTTTCGATAGGCGGCGAGCGCGCCCTTCTTGTCGCCGGACTTTTCCTTCAGCGCGCCGAGAGCGGCGAGCGCGTCGAAACGTTTCGGCTCGAGCGTCGCGGCAGTCTCGAGGTCAGCGATGGCGCCGTTGTCGTCGCCATGCGCCGCCCGCATTTTCGCCCGCAGCGCATAGCCTTCGGACCATTGGGGCGAGAGCGCGACGACATAATCGATGAGGCGCAGCGCGAGCGATGGCGCGCCGGCGGCGTCCGCCGCAACGGCGCGCGTCGCGAGCAAATTGGTTGTGTCCGACTCCGAGCGCGACCAGCGGCTGACGATCGCCGCGGCGACGCCTGTCGCCTCGCGCTCATCCTCAGCCTGCTCCAGGCGCAGATAAAGCCGCTCCATCTCTTCCGCGCGCCGCTCGACAGGATTTTTCGGCTGCGGCGGCGGTCCTGCGGCGGGCGTCTGCCGCTGGGGCGCCCATTCGCCGCCTCCCTGACCCGGACCAAGCGCGCGGCTCCCGGGCGGCAGCGGAATTCTTCCTATGCCGGGAATGAACAGGAAATTTTCGCCATCCTGTCCGAACGATTCGATCGACGGCGGTCCTAAGACCTCAGCGGGCGCCTGCGGCGCCGGCAAGGCTGCTAAAAGGCCCGCCATCAAGGGAAGAAAGCGCAGAATTCGCATCGGGGCTAACATAGCGCAATTAAAGAGAAACGGCCACAGTGAGACGCGCCGCAGCGTATTGCATTAACCATTTTTAAGCCAAGACTCGCCGCGATTGCAGCCAATTCATCCCCCGTTCAGGCGAGGCGCGCGAATCCTTTCCTCACGAATGTTAGGAACCACCCGCGCTTATCGCGCCAACATCGCTGCAGCCCCGCGTTAGGCCGTGGAGCTCCTGGAGTTGGAACCGATGATGAATACCATACGCCGTCTGTTGCAAGAGCATGGCCGTCTACATATGCCGGTGGCGCAATTGTCGGACTTCGACGATCTTTATGGCGCAGGACTGACGCCATTCGCCGCCATCCGCACGATGCTCGCGCTTGAGGAAGCCTTCGACGTAGAATTTCCGGTCGCTATGCTGCGTCGGCAAAGCTTCGCTTCGATCAACGCCGTTGGCGATTGCGTCAACCAGCTGTTGGCTTCGACCGAGCGCCGCGCCGCCTAGGCATCTTAAGAGCGCGGAGCGACAGTCGACTCTCTCGTTGCGCGTTTGCGATGACCGCGAGGCGTCAAGTCGGGCGCCTTGAAGGTCGCGGCGGTTTGGCACCACTCAGAGTTGCGGCATTTCCCTCGCTGCGCTAGTCGTCGTCTTTGGAAAGGTTCGAACGACGAACTTTCGCGACGACGAGAATGCGATGCCTCCTTATCGTTCACGCACGACGACCCACGGCCGCAACATGGCCGGCGCGCGCGGCCTATGGCGCGCGACGGGCATGAAGGAGGAAGACTTCGGCAAGCCGATCATCGCGGTCGCCAATTCCTTTACGCAGTTCGTGCCGGGCCATGTCCATCTGAAGGATCTCGGCCAGCTTGTCGCCGCCGAGATCGAAAAGGCGGGCGGCGTCGCGAAAGAGTTCAACACCATCGCGATCGATGATGGAATCGCCATGGGCCATGACGGGATGCTCTACTCCCTGCCCTCGCGCGACCTCATCGCCGACAGCGTTGAATATATGGTCAATGCGCATTGCGCCGACGCGCTGGTCTGCATCTCCAATTGCGACAAGATCACGCCGGGCATGCTGATGGCGGCGCTGCGTCTCAACATTCCGACAGTGTTCGTTTCCGGCGGTCCGATGGAGGCCGGGAAGGTCGTGCTCGCCGGCAAGGAACATGCGCTGGATCTCGTCGACGCGATCATCGCCGGCGCCGACGATACAGTCAGCGAGGCGGACGTCGCGACAATCGAGCGCTCAGCCTGTCCGACTTGCGGATCATGCTCGGGCATGTTCACGGCAAACAGCATGAATTGTCTCACCGAGGCTCTGGGCCTGTCGCTGCCCGGCAACGGATCGACTCTTGCGACGCATGCCGATCGCCGACGCCTGTTTGTCGAAGCGGGCCATCTCATCGTCGATCTGGCGCGGCGCTATTATGAGCAAGACGACGAAAGCGTGCTGCCGCGTTCGATCGCGACATTCGAAGCCTTCGAGAACGCCATCACGCTCGATATCGCCATGGGTGGTTCGACAAACACCGTGCTGCATCTGCTCGCGGCGGCGCATGAGGCCGAGGTCGATTTCACCATGGCCGACATCGACCGTCTGTCGCGACGCGTGCCGGTGCTCTGCAAGGTCGCGCCCTCGGCGCCCGACGTTCATCTCGAAGACGTGCATCGCGCCGGCGGCGTCATCGCCATCCTCGGAGAACTGTTGCGCGCTGGGCTTTTGCACGGCGATCTGCCGACGGTGCACAGCCCTTCGATCAGCGACGCCGTGGCGCACTGGGACATCGCGGTGACGCAAAGCGAGACCGCGCGCACATTCTTCCGCGCCGCGCCCGGCGGCGTTCCGACGCAAGTCGCTTTCAGCCAGGAACGGCGATACAAGGCGCTTGACGACGATCGTGAAAAGGGCGCGATCCGCGATGTGGCGCACGCCTTCTCCAAGGACGGCGGCCTCGCCGTGCTCACCGGCAATCTCGCGCTCGACGGGAGTATCGTGAAAACGGCCGGCGTCGACGATTCGATTCTGAAGTTCTCCGGGCCCGCCAAGGTCTATGAAAGCCAGGACGCCGCCGTATCCGGCATTCTTACGGGCGACGTAAAGGCTGGCGATGTCGTCGTCATTCGTTACGAAGGCCCACGCGGCGGACCGGGCATGCAGGAGATGCTCTATCCGACGAGCTATCTGAAGTCGAAGGGGCTTGGCAAGGCTTGCGCGTTGGTGACCGACGGGCGATTTTCCGGCGGCACGGCAGGGCTTTCCATTGGCCATGTGTCGCCCGAAGCCGCGGAAGGCGGCGTGATTGCTTTGGTGCGAGACGGCGACCGAATCGAAATCGACATCCCGTCGCGCAAGATCACGCTCGCCGTCAATGAAGATGAACTGGCGGCGCGACGCGCCGAGCAGGCGGCCAAGGGCTTCGCGCCGGCCAAAAGCCGCCCGCGAAAAATTACGACAGCGCTGCGCGCCTATGCTTCAATGACGACGAGCGCTGCGAAGGGCGCGGTGCGACAAGTGCCCTGACCTTTCGCAAATCATATGCGCGTCGTAAACTGACGCGCCTTCATCCCGCCGCCAGAACAACATGTCGCCGTCACGTAAATTCGTCGCTTCAGGACTTCTTGGCGTCGTTTTGGGATTCGCCGTGCTGGCGCTTGCCGGCTATATGGCTGTGCACGCCGAATTCCAGCGCCGCGCGGCATCCGCATGGTTGCGCCACACGATCTGGGTGCAAAGCGATCTCTATCAGCTTTATGGATTGCTGCAGGCCGCCGAAAGCGGTCAACGCGGTTTTATCATCACCCAGGACGAACACTTTCTCGACGCATGCGGCGACGCGGCGCGCAATATAAATGCTGTTCTTGACCGACTTTCAGAGCGCGTCAGAGACAATCCAAAGCAGCTCAAGGCGATCGCGGAACTGCGGCCGCTGCTTGGCGAAAGACTTGCGATCATCGATGAGGCGATCGCCGACGTGCGCGCGAGGCATGTCGACAAGGCCATTCAGCTCGTCAAGTCCGAACGCGGAAAGGCGCTGATGGGCCGGCTCCACGTCATTATCGAAACAATGGGTGAAGCTGAGGAAGACTTGCTTGATGTGCGCGAGCGCGAGGTCCAGGCCGCCGGCGGGCAGTTCGACGCGGCCATTTGGGCCTTGGGAGGCATCATTCTCGCGCTTGGCGCATTTGCTCTTCTTAATGCGCAAAGGCAGATGCACGCGCTGCAGACGTCGCGCGACTCGCTAAAGTCCGCTTACGACCAATTGATCTCAGAAACGACGCGTCGCGAAGCGCTCGAGTCGCAGTTGCGGCAGGCGTACAAGCTCGAAGCGATCGGTCACCTGACCGGCGGCATCGCGCACGACTTCAACAATATGTTGGGCATCATCGTTGCAAGTCTCCATCTGTTGAAGCGGAAGCTTTCTGGCGTTGACAGAGATTGTGCGCAATTGATCGATTCGGCGATGAACGGCGCCGATCGCGCCACCGCCATGGTTCGAAGGCTGCTGGCGTTTTCGCGACGTCAGCCCTTGTCGCCGCAACCGCTAGACCCCAATCGGTTCGTCTCCAACATCTCCGACATGGTGCGCCGCGCGCTTGGCGATAACATCAAACTCGAAACCGTCCTTGCTGGCGGGCTTTGGACGACGAAAATCGATCAGCACGAATTGGAAAGCGCTCTCATCAATCTCGCCGTCAATGCGCGCGACGCGATGCCCAACGGCGGCAAACTGACGATCGAGACGGCGAATTGTTATCTCGACGACGGCTACGCCGTCGAAAACACCGACGCAAAGCCCGGCCAATATGTCATGATCGCCGTCACCGACACGGGACAGGGCATGCAGCCGGAGGTCGTGGAACAAGCGTTCGATCCGTTCTTCACGACGAAGCCTGTGGGCCAAGGCACGGGACTGGGACTCTCACAGGTCCATGGTTTCGTCAAACAGTCCGGCGGTCACATCAAAATCTATTCCGAACCTGGACGTGGAACTTGCATCAAGCTTTATCTGCCGCGCTTCAATAACGTCGAAACGCCCGCCCCGAACACGGCGCGGCCGCCACAGCCTATCAATCTGCCGCTCGGCAAGCCGGAAGAGCTGGTGCTTATCGTCGAGGACGATGATGCGGCGCGCCACGTTACCGCGCAGGGCGTGCGAGAATTGGGATATTCTGTCTTGGAGGCCGAGAATGGACGCGCGGCGATCGACATCATCCGCAAACGCGCCGACATCGCCCTGATGCTTACCGACGTTGTCATGCCGGACATGAATGGCGCCCGTCTTGCGCGGGAAGCGGTGTTTCGACGGCACAGTCTCCGCATTCTTTTCGTTACTGGCTACACGCGCAACGCGATCGTGCACAACGGCGTTCTCGACGCAGGAGTCAATATGCTCACGAAGCCGTTCACGTTGGAACAGCTCGCCGTGAAGATGCGTGAAATCCTGGATTCGAAATAGGAAAGCTTGGCCGCCCGCGAGGTTTTCGATCAGTCTTCCGCTTTGAGCGGACGCATCAGGAGCGCTTCAATAGCGCCGTCGACGCTCAGACGGCCAGAAAGAATGGCGTCGACCGCTTCGGAGATCGGCAGTTCGACGTCATGGGCGCGCGCCATTTCAACTAATACGCGCGCCGTAAAAGCGCCCTCCGCGAGCTTGCCATGTGCGGCGTCTTTTACCGACTCTCCCTTCCCCAGCGCCTCGCCCAGCGCAAAATTGCGCGACTGCGCCGATCCGCAGGTGAGCACGAGGTCGCCCAGTCCAGAAAGACCCATCAGCGTCTCCTGTCGCGCGCCGATCGCGCGCCCGAGTCGCATCAGCTCGGCGAATCCGCGCGCGATAAGCGCCGCCTGCGCGCTCGCGCCGAGCCCGCGGCCATGGCTCAGGCCAGCGGCGATGGCGAGAACATTTTTCGCTGAGCCGCCAATTTCGACGCCGCGCACGTCGGTCGAGCGATAAAGCCGAAACGTCTTCGTTGAAAGCTCTTCGCAAAGGCGTCGCGCCAGTTGCTCGTCATGCGCCGCGAGAGTGACCGCCGTCGGCAGCCCTCGACAGACGTCCGCCGCGAAACTCGGTCCCGAGAGCACGGCGATGTCGGCCTGGGGCAGTTCTTCCCGCGCAACTTCGCTCAAGAATTTGCGGCCTTCGCGTTCAATGCCCTTGGCGCAAATCACGAAGGCGGCGCCCTCGCGCAGATATGGCCGCGCGGCGCGCGCGGTCATGCGTATCGTTTGGGCGGGCGTGACGGCGAGAACGATTTCCGCTTCGCGCAAAATCGATATATCGGCCGTCGGCGCGACGGCGGCGGCGAGCTTCAGGCCCGGCAGTCGGCGCTTGTTCTCGCGGTCGCGCGCAAGCGCTTGCGCCGTCTGCGGATCATGCGCCCACAAAAAAACCTCCGCGCGGTCGTGGGCGGCGACATTGGCCAGCGCGACGCCCCATGCGCCCGCCCCGAGGACTACGACCGGCGCACGCATCATCTGAAGCCAATCCGCTGGTTGTCCGAACGCGACCACAGCCTCTCGAAGGTTTCGCGAAACCGCGCCGCCATTTGCGGGCTGTCGATCACGACGAGGTCATTGTCCTGATAGATTTCGCCAGAGACGGAGAAATTCGCCGAGCCGCTGCGCAAGACGCGGCCGTCCACTTGATAGGACTTAAGATGCATCAGATCGCGCGATCGGCCCTTACGGCGGACCTCGATGTTGGGCGCGTCGGCAATTTCCTCGATCGCTGAAGCGCCGCGGCCCATTTCCTCGCCGTCCAGATAGATGCGCACCTTGACGCCGCGCATAGCGGCGCGGCCGAGCGCCGTCAGCAGAGAGCGGTCGGTCAAGACATAGGCCGCCATATCGATCGAGCGGCGCGCCTCGCCGATGAGACGCGCATCGACCGAACCGAAGCCCTCGCCGGGTCCATAAAGCACGCGCACGCCTGCGAAGGTCGGCTCTTCGGCGAGGAGTCCGGCTGGTTGCGGCGCCGGCGCGAGCGTCATGGCCACAAGCGCCGCCAGGAAAAGAAATCGCATCGCGCGGCGCGCCTCAGGCCTTGCCGTGATGCGATCGGCTTGGCTCGGCGTCAAGCGGCCAGCGTGGACGCGGCGCAAAGTCCAACTCGTCGGTCAGTCCGCGCTTCAAGCGCTCGAGCCCCGCCCAGGCGATGATCGCGCCATTGTCGGCGCAGAGCGTCGCCGGCGGCGAGATGAACCGCAGGCCGCTTTCAGCGCAAAGTCGCACCAGCGCGCGGCGGATGGCGCCGTTGGCGGCGACTCCGCCCCCGATGACAAGACCCTGCGGCGCCCGCCCCTCAGTTTGAGTGAAGAGCCGAACGCCCGAGCGCACCCTGTCCACGATCACGTCGACGATCGCGGCCTGAAAGGAGGCCGCGAGATCCCTCACATCCTTGTCGCTCGGCGTTTGCAGCTTGAGGATTTCCTGCCGCACCGCGGTTTTCAGGCCCGAGAGCGAAAAATCCGCCCCTGCCCGGCCAAGCATGGGGCGTGGGAAGTCGAAACGCTGCGCGTCGCCCTCAAGCGCCAGCTTTTCAATTTGCGGACCTCCCGGATAGGGGAGCTCGAGCATTTTGGCGACCTTGTCGAAGGCCTCGCCGGCGGCGTCGTCGACCGTGGACCCCAGCCGCCGATAGTCGCCGACGCCCTTGACGGCGACGAGCTGCGTATGTCCCCCGGAGATCAGAAGCGCCATAAAGGGAAAATCGAGCCTGTCGGTCAGCCGCGCCGTCAGCGCATGCGCCTCCAAATGATTGATGGCGATGAAAGGTTTGCCGAGCGCGAGCGCCAGGGCCTTGCCAGCCGTGAGCCCGACGAGAACGCCGCCGATCAATCCCGGACCGGCCGCCGCGGCGATCGCGTCGAGGTCCTTCGCCTCGGTCGCGGCGCGCTCCAGCGCTCGCCTGATCAATCGGTCGAGCACGTCGATATGGGCGCGCGCCGCGATCTCCGGCACAACGCCGCCATAGGCCGCGTGACGGGCGATTTGGCTCAGCACTTCATTGGAAAGGATAGCTCCGCCCTCTTCGCCGAGGCGCTCCGACACGACCGCGACCGCGGTCTCGTCGCAAGTGGTTTCAATGCCCAAAACACGCATGCGCACTCCCCGGCGCAGGAATCGTCGCGCCGATTCTTGATCGACGGCTCTTGAAGCTTATACCGTTGTGTGACCAGAAGTTTAGAAAATTGCGATTGGCGAATGGTTTAGAGCAATTATGGCAGGTTGCTTGTGAATTTTGTATCTTATGTTGTAACGCTAAAGCTTGCCAAAATATTTTTTGGGCTTGGCGCTCTGGCCACTTGACACGTTCCAGACGAATACAAGTTGGCACGAAAGATCGTTGCTTCCACAACGGCGACTATATCTTAAGCTGAGTATATTGCGGTGACGGCGAATAGATAATCAAGGTCCCGCTTGAGGTTGTCTCCGGTCTACACCTATGGAGGTGAAAATGGCGTCGAACAAGATTAAAGCATTAGCGTTAACGTCTGGTATTGCGATGGCCGCCGTGATCGGCTCAACGACTATGGCGGACGCGCGTTACTGTCGCGCCCATTATGGCTGGCACAAGCACTGCTACAGGAGCGCCTGCAGGTCTGGCTATTGGGGTTATGCCCGGCCGACCTATTGGGGCTATTCTCGTCCCGCGCGCTATGTCGGTTGCTACCGGCCGAGGTGCGGCTGGTACGGCTCAAACTGGTATGGCGTGAATTATCCCGGCTACTATGGCTACTCCAACCCAGGTTATTGGGGATATGGCGGCGGGTTGCTCGGCGCGGGCACGGGCCTGCTCGGAGCCGGCTTGTTCGGATGGTGGTGATAGCTTTAGCCGTCCGCGAGCCGCGTAACAGTGGGCTCGCGGAGCTAAAAGGAGCGTCCGCTTAAACGAGCGGGCGCTCGCTTTTTTGACGAGCGCGGTCACCGCATTTCCTCCGCTTGCCCTTCACGCGCGCCCGCCTATAGTCGCGCGCGACAAGAGCCGGCGGATCATGACATCTCCCTTTTCCCTTCGCATCGGAACGCGCGGCAGTCCGCTCGCTCTCGCGCAGACCAAAATGGTGCGCGCGGCGCTGATGGGCGCGCATCACGCAGGCGAAACGGATTTTCCGATCGAGATCATCCGCACGACCGGCGACCAGATCCAGGACCGGCCGCTGTCTGAATCCGGGGGCAAGGGACTTTTCACCAAGGAACTCGATTCGGCGCTTATCGCGGGCGCGATCGATCTAGCGGTGCATTCCTCGAAGGACCTGCCCACTCATCTGCCAAGCGAAATCGTCATCGCCGGCTATCTGCCGAGAGAAGACGCGCGCGACGCCTGGATTTCGCGCGGCGGCTTGGCGCTCGACGAACTTCCCGCCGGCGCGCTGGTCGGAACCGCTTCGTTGCGTCGCGCCGCCCAGGTGAAGCGTCGACGACCCGACATCCAAACGACGCTGCTTCGCGGCAATGTCGAGACGCGTCTCAGCAAAGTCGAGAATGGCGAGATCGACGCGACGCTCCTCGCCGTCGCCGGATTGAAACGCCTCGGTCTCGCTGAGCGCGCGACGGCGTTGCTTCCGCTGGACGAGTTTCCGCCGGCATGCGGACAGGGCGCGATCGGAGTCACGCGGCGCGCGGGAGACAAGTCGACGCGCGATCTGCTGGCGCCTTTGTTCGACGAGGCGACCGGCTTTGCGCTCGCCGCCGAGCGCGCTTTCCTTACCGCGCTTGACGGCTCCTGCCGCACGCCGATCGCCGGCCATGCGCAGGTTCAAGGCGCCGAACTGTCCTTTGTCGGCGAGGTGCTCAAAGCCGACGGCGCGCAGGCCTATGTCGTGCGCCGCCGCGGGCGCGCCATTGACGCGGCGCTCATCGGCGCCGACGCCGGCAAGGAAATATTGCTGCGCCTGCCGCATGGCGTCGCGGGGCTTATGTGAGGCGCGTTCTGGCGCTGCGCGCGCGCGATGACGCCGCGCGCACGGCGCAAAAGCTGCGCGCTCTCGAATTTGATCCCGTGCAGTCGCCTGTGCTGGAAATCGCCGCTACCGGCGCGCAAATGCCGCAAGGCGCCTATGACGCAGTTTTGGCGTCGGGCGCCAAGGGCGTCGAACTCGCGCGAGGCGCAGACATGTTCAAGGCCCTGCCCCTCCATGCCGTCGGCGAAAGAACCGCGCAGGTGGCGCGTGCGCGTGGCTGGGGCGCCGACATCGTCGCTGGAAACGCCGAAGCGATCCTGCCGCTTCTGCTCGCGCGCTATCTGCGCCCGGCGCATTTCCTCTATCTCGCCGGGCGCGACCGCCAGCCTGTTCTGGAGGCGGGTCTAAGCGCGGCGGGCCATCGGGTCGCCGCCGTGGAAGTTTACGAAGCGCGCGCGGCGAAAGCGCTCTCGCAGGAAGCGGTCGATGCGATCGCCACGGGCGAAATCGCCGCGGTTCTCCATTATTCTCGCCGCAGCGCCGAGATTTTTGTCGCGCTCGCTAAAGCCGCCGGGATTATGGAGAAGACGCGCGCCGCCTTACATTTCGCTCTGTCGCAGGACGTCGCGCAGCCGCTTATTTGCGAGAAGATTCCAAATATCGAAGTCGCCGAACGACCGGACGAAGAACATTTGCTGGAGCTGCTCGCAAGGCGAGTCGGTTAAGGCGCGTCGCCCAAAGAAGATGAGGGAGAAAACAATGTTTCAATCTGCGCCGTGTTCTTTCCTCGTCTTGATCGCTCTTGCCTCATTCGCTCAAGCGCAGGACGTCGGGGCGCGCTGCGCCAAGATCGGAAGCGACGACAAGGCGAAGCCCATTCCCGCCGCGCTGGTTCTGCAAGCCCGCCAACTGTTCGGCTTTTCGAAAGAGACGCCGAACGCCTTCATTCGCAACGGGACGAGCTATCGCTGCATGGACGGCAAGGCCTGGCTCTGCAATGTCGGCGCGAATCTCGTCTGCGGCAAGGCGAACGCCTCGAAAAGCCTGCCGGGCGCCACAGCCTTCTGCAAGGATAATCCCGGCTCGGACATAATCCCGATGGCGGCGACGGGTCACGACACGATCTACGAATGGAAATGCGTCGGACCAAAAGCGCAGATCGTGCGCCAGATTGTCGCCGTCGACCCGCGCGGCTTCATCGCCGACAATTGGAAGCCTCTCGATTAAGCTTCAACCGCTCGCGAAAGCGCGGGCAAAAATGCCTCGACGGCGCCTTGAACGCGTCGCGCCTCCCTTGCTTCGCATGATTCGCGCTATTCGATCGCGTCAGCCGCGTACGAACACGCCCTGACCGTTGGCGTTGAAATAGTCGATGATGACGCTCGTCGCCTTCTCGTCCCCGCTTCGGGAAAATCGCACCGGACTGAGGCCGGCGGCGTTTTCTCCCGGCGGCTGGAAGGTGAAAATGTCGCCCGAATAATGATGCAGTGGATAAGAGGTCGGCGCCGGGCCGAGATTGAGCGAAAGCCCCTTCGCCGTTTCGACGACTCCGATCGGTCCGTAAAGCGCGTTGCGATAGTCGCCGACATAGGTCGAGCGCGATCCAAGCGCCGGCGCGATGGCCAGCGGCTTTGCGTAATCGGCGTCCAAACCGTAGGTCGGCGCCGCCATTTTCGCGAAGGCCTCTCCAAAAAGCGCGAGCCAGTCCCGTTCGATCTTTCCCGTCAGGACCAGATCGAGGAAGCTGCGGCAAATCGTTTCCGGCGCGCCGACCGGCGCGGAATTGCTCAACACGACGATGCCAAATCGCTCGGCCGGCATGACGTAGACGCATGTCGATGCGCCAAGAGAAAATGCGCCGGAGTGGCTCCAGCGCATGCGCGCGGGACCGCCATAGTCGATGTCCCAGCCAAGGCCGTAAAAGGTCGGCGCGCGCATCGGTTCATGGGCGGGACCGGTGGCGATATGGGGGAAATGCGTTTCTGCGAGCGCCTCCGGCTTGAAGATTTCGCGGCTGTCGAGGGCGCCGCGTCCGAGCTGCAATCGCACCCATGTCGCCATGTCGCGCGCCGACGCCGACGCGCCGCCAGCCGGCGCCTGCGGGTCGGGATTTCGCTGTTCGCCGACCACCCATTTGCCGTTGCGGCGCACATGTCCGAAGACGCGATTTTTCTGCGCAACGAAATCGGCATGCCGCGAGCTGGCGCTCGCCATTCCGAGCGGCCTATAGAGACGTTCCTCGGAAATATCCTCCCACGACTTTCCTGCAGCATTCGCCGCCGCGAACGCCGCAGCGGAAAATCCGACGTTGTTATAGGCGTAATGGGTGCGAAAGCTCGTGTCCGGCTTGATGAAGCGCAAGCGGCGAATGATTTCGTCGCGGCCGTAGCCAATGTCCTCGACGAGATCGCCGGCATGGTCCGGAAGTCCGCTGCGATGGCAGAACATGTCGCGCAGCGTGATGTCGCGCGTCACCCAGGGGTCGCTCATCGCGAAGTCCGCCAAGCTCCGCACGATCGGCTGATCCCACGAGACGACGCCATCGCCGACAAGTCCCGCGACGACAGTGGTGGAAAGCGGCTTCGACAGCGAAGCGAGCTGAAAGACCGTGTCGGGGTCGACGCGATCGGCCGCGTCCGTTCGGCGAACACCAAATCCCTTCAAGTAGAGCACGAGGTCCGGCGCGACGACGGCGACAGACATTCCCGGGACGCCGGTCTTTTTCATGACGTCGACGATGAGCGCGTTGAGTGCGCTGAGATGTTTCTCAGTCGGTTGGCGGACGGGGGATGATGCAGGTTTCGCCTTGGCGAAGGCCCCAGGGCTTAACAACCCAAGTCCCGATGCGAGCAGCGCGGATCGTCTGGTGAAGGACATACTGGGTCTCCGCTCACGCCTACGTTTTAACAATAGCGCCGAATTAGTTCTCCGCCAGCGCCCAGCCGATCAGCACCATGACCGGCCCGACGATCGCCTGCCCGGCGACTCGCGACGGCAAATCTGCGATCGTGCCTTTGACAATGCGCTCCTGTGGCGTCGAGGCGCGCTCAATCAGGAAGGCGGGCGTATCATGCGACATGCCCTCCTGGAGCAGACGACGCGACAATTCCGGCAGCGTGCGGTTGCCCATGTAGACGGCCGTGGTGGCGCGTTCGTCGGCGAGCGCGCCCCAGTCGAAATCTTCGGGAAATTCGCCGTCCTTGGTGTGCGCGGTAATGAATTGCAGACGTCGCGCCGTCTCGCGATTGGTCAGCGATGCGCCGATGGCGGCGGCCCCGGCGCAGGCGGCGGTCACGCCGGGAACGATCTCGATTGAGAAGCCTGCTTCGCGCAGCGCGGCGATTTCCTCGTTGGCGCGGCCGAAGATGAGCGGGTCTCCGCCTTTCAGCCGCACGACATTCTTGCCCTCGCGCGCGAGTTCGACGAGCAGAGCGCTGATTTCTTCCTGGCGCACGGACGGCGCGTAGCCTCGCTTGCCGACATTGATCCGCGTTGCTTCGCGGCGGGCCAGATCGAGAATGCTCGCCGGAACCAGATCGTCGAACAGCACGACATCCGCGCCGGCGAGCGCGCGCATGCCTTTCAAGGTGAGGAGTTCGGGATCGCCCGGCCCCGCGCCAACGAGCGTGACGCGTCCGCGCGCCGTCGTCTCGGCGCCGGCGCGCGCCTCTTCGATCAACGCCACGCGGTCTTCGTCCAGCGGCTTTCGCTCGATTTCGCGGAAGGCAAGCCGCGTAAACCGGCGCCAGAAGTCACGCCGCGCCAGAAAGTCCAATCCGGACGCGCGCACCCGCGGCCGCCAGACCTGCGCCGCCCGCGCCCAGGCCTGGAATGTCGCCGGCACCAGCGTCTCGAGCCGGCCGCGCACCGCCTGGGCGAAAACCGGCGATGCGCCGCCGGTCGAGACGCCGATCACCAGCGGCGAGCGATTGACGATGGCGCCCATGATGAAATCGCTGAGCGCCGGCCGATCGGCAAGATTAAGCGGCGCGCCGGCGGCGCGCGCCCATTCATGCGCCTGTTGCGCGAGAACGTCGTCCTCGATCGCGCCCAGCGCCATCGCCGCGCCGACGAAATCTTCCGACTCGACGTCGCGCGCATGTAAGGAAACATTGTCGCGCGCGCTAATTATCTCGCGAAGCTTTTCGCAGGCCTCCTTCGCGAAAACATCAACCTGGGCGCCGGTCGCGGCCGCCAAATCGACCTTCCAGGCCGCCGCTTCGCCGCCGCCGATGACGATGACGCGCCGTCCCGCCAGCGCATAGAACACCGGCAGAGTCGCCAGCGGCTGCATGAGATCGGCCGGGATTTCGTCGGGCTTGCGGGTCACGGCGTCCTAGGTGCAATCCCGGCGGGCGCGATGCGAGGGCCGGGCCCCTCCGGCGCGTCCTGCGAACGCGCTTCGATCGAAATGGGGATTCGCATGGCAGGAATAATTCATTCCGCGCCGGTCGGCGAGCCTTGAAAAGGCGCCATCATTCAGCCGTTGCGGCGCTTCCTTATTCAAACAAAAAGGCGGCCCTGGACGAGGGCCGCCGAAAGCGTGTCGCGAGAAGAGGCGCTTACTTCTTTTTGCCGTCGGCGCCGAACTGAGCGAGATAGGCCCACACATTCTCCTCGTCGCCTTCGCTGGGCAGGCCCTGGAAGATCATCTTGGTGCCGGGAACCTTCGCCTTCGGGCTCTTGATGAATTCCTTGAAGGTCGCCTCGTCCCAGGTGATGCCGGAACTCTTCATCGGCTCCGAATAGTTGTAGTTCGGCGCCGTGCCGGCCTTGCGGCCGTCAATGCCGTTCAATTCAGGACCGATGGCGTTTTTCGCGGTTTCTCCGACTTGATGGCAGGCTTTGCACTTGGCGAAGATTTTTTCGCCCGCAGCGGCGTCGCCCGCGGCGTAAGCCTGGCCAGCTGAAGCGGCGAAAGCGACGCTCGCGGCGAACGTCAGCAGGGAAATCGTCTTCATCCTTGTTCCTTTCCTCTTCCCGGCGTTCGCCTCGCGCCCGCCCTTTATGAAATGCGCCCGGCCAATTTTGGCGCCTCCCGGCGCTCTTTAGACGGTTTTGAAACTACAACGAAGCCGCCGCCAAAGACAATACGCCAGCGGTTATGTTCAGCCTCCTTGAACACTATGTCGAATGTCGTGAATGCGGCCTGAACCGCAGGCTCAGTTCACGCTGCATTTGGGCAAATTCCATCAAAAGGCGGGCGACGTAATCGGTGTGAAAAATAGATAGCCCGCTCTGCGTGAAAAACCGGCGTCCTGCTTTTGACGAGCGGCGCTCTAAGCGACCCGTCGAAGCGTAAGATTGACGCGGACGCCACGGGCTGCGAGCGTCGGCGGCAGCGGCGCATTGACCGTCGGCAGAATTCTGTCGACGCCGTGATAGCGCATCCTGGCGGGTCCGGAGAGCACGAGCGCATCGCCGGACGACAGCGGGAAGGCGACCGCGGGATCGCCGCGACGCGTTCCGCCGAGCCTGAACCGGCAATCGGCGCCAAGCGACAGCGACAGGATCGGGGCAGCCAAATCCACCTCGTCCTTGTCCTGATGCAGGCCCATGCGGGCCTCTCCATCATAGAGGTTCACCAGACAGGCTTCGGGCGGTTTGGGGTATCGCGTAAGCTCGTTCCAGAGCTCAAGTAGTCGCGGCGGCATGGCCGGCCAGGGCTCGCCCGTCATCGGATGGCGCGCCTCATAGCGATAGCCCCGCTCTTTGTCGCTGACCCATCCCAGCGCGCCGCAATTGGTCATGCGCACCGACATTGGCGCGCCGGTCTTGGGCATGGTCGAGACATAGAGCGGCGCGGCGGCGACGACCTCGGCGATCTCTTCGGCCAGCGCCGCCTGTGTCGCGGGGTCGAGATAGACTGGGTAGTGAAAGGCGCCGGGCGCGATTTCAGACATCATGCGACATGTGGCGCCGAAAGGGCGTTTCGTCCATCGCCTCGGGAACGTCGCGCGCGCTACCCCAACACCGTTTTCGACGCCACCGTCGAATCGGCGTTAAGCTGATAGATGATCGGAACGCCGGTCGCGAGTTCGAGCGTCGTAACGCTCTCCGGAGTCATCTGTTCCAGCACCATGCAGAGCGCACGCAACGAATTGCCGTGCGCCGCGACCAGCACGCGCTCGCCGCGCATCACCGGCGGCAGGATACGCTGGACGTAAAATGGCACGACGCGCGCGACCGTGTCCTTGAGGCTCTCGCCGCCGGGAGGCGGCACGTCATAGGAGCGCCGCCATAGCCGCACCTGTTCCTCGCCCCACTTGTCGCGCGCCTCGTCCTTGTTAAGGCCGGAAAGATCGCCGTAGTGGCGCTCGTTCAGCGCACGGTCCTTGATCGTCGGGACATTGGTCTGGCCCAGTTCTTCAAAAATAAGAGCGATCGTGTGCTGCGCGCGGATCAAAGCGGAGGTGAAGCCCACGCTGAACAATATGTCGAGCTTCTTCAGCTCGCGGCCGGCGCGGCGCGCCTCGTCGATTCCGAGCGGCGTGAGATCGGGATTTTTCCACCCGGTGAAGAGATTTTTGGCGTTCCATTCGCTTTGGCCGTGGCGAACCAGAACGAGAGTGCGATTCATGCTCGTCAACGCTCGTCGCTATCAGGCGCCGGAAAGGCCGAGCACGTCGGCCATGGAGTAGAGCCCGGGCGTCTTGCCGCGAGTCCATAGCGCGGCGGCCAGGGCGCCGCGCGCGAACACGCCGCGATCCTCGGCGCGATGCGAAAGTTCGATCCTCTCGCCGGACCCCGCGAAAATCACCGAGTGATCGCCAACCACCGTGCCGCCGCGAAGGCTGGCGAAGCCGATTTCGCCGGTGCGCCGAGGGCCGGTCAACCCGGCGCGCCCGCGCGCGCTGTTCTCGGCCAGCTCGACGCGCCGCCCGCGCGCCACCGCCTCGCCGAGCAGCAGCGCGGTTCCCGAGGGCGCGTCGACCTTCAGGCGATGATGCATCTCGACGATCTCGACGTCCCAGGCCGGCCCCAACGCCCGCGCGGCGCGCTCGACCAGCACGGCGAGAAGATTGACGCCAAGGCTCATATTGCCGGAGCGAACGATCGCCGTTTTCTCGGCGCAGACCGCGATCGCGGCGAGGTCTTCGGCGGAAAGCCCCGTCGTGCCGATGATGGCGGCGACCTTGGCGTCCGCTGCCGCCTTCGCCATTGCGACGCTCGAACTCGGCGAGGAAAAATCGACGATCGCGTCGGCGTCGGCGAGCGCGGCGGCTATGTCGCTGCTGATCGGCACGCCATTCGGCGTCGCGCCGCCGCTGTCGGCGCCGAGCGCCGGCGCGCCGGGACGTTCAAGGGCGGCGGTCAGGCGCACGCCCAAAGTATCGGGGATGATCTGGGTCAACATCCGGCCCATGCGGCCCGCCGCGCCGACGACCACCAAACGCAACTCGTTCATTCGCTCGCCCTCGCCCCCCGCAGCTCAGCGGCTTCGATACAGTTTTCGTGACGCGCCATCCCTATACAGGCGAGGCGGCGCGATGAGAAGCGCAGAGCTTCGGCCGACCCGCGACACGCTGCCCGAACGGGCGGTTATTTCGGCTTGGGGCGGAAGCTTTTCACGCGGTTCTGATCTGTTTCGATATAGGCGGCGCCGATGAGGTCGAGGCAGTAAGGCACTGCAGGCATAACCGCGTCGAGGCAGAGTTCGATCGCCCTCGGCTTGCCCGGCAGATTGATCACCAGGCATTTGCCGCGATGGGCCGCCAATTGCCGAGACAGGATCGCAGTCGGGGTCTGCGTCAGCGACACTTGTCGCATCAATTCACCAAAACCGGGGAGTTCCCGCGGACAGGCGGCGAGCGTCGCCTCCGGCGTGAGATCGCGGGGACTCGGTCCGGTGCCGCCGGTGGTGACGATGAGGTCACAGCCGATATTGTCGGCGAGGTCGATCAGCGTATCGCGCACGCTTTCAAAACCGTCCGGGATGATGCGCCGCTCGATTCGGAAAGGCGTCGTCAGCGTCGCCTGCAGATAGGCCTCGATCGCCGGACCGCTCTCGTCCTCGTAGACGCCGGCGCTGGCGCGGTCCGAGGCGGTGACGACGCCGATGATTGCGGCGCGCTTTTGGTCGGTCACTGGCGATTCTCCCCCGCGCATGTTTGCGCGCCGCCTCGGCCTTGTCACTATCGGGCGCTGCAGCGCTTATGTTAGATTAGCGTGCATATTTTAAGCGTAAATGCACGCATAAAAACGGATATATCTCGATAAGTTATCAATGTTATAAATATAGATAATAGCATATCGCGCAACAATTATGAATATGTATTCATATTTGATCGATACATATTTCGCCGCATTTCATTATTAACCATTTTGTCTTCACCACCATTCATCCGGATGGAAACTATGCGCTCGACGATGCGAATCGCTCGTCGGCGTCCCTCACGCTTTTTGCGTCAATGGAGCAATCGTGAATGAAGCATGTCTTTGGCGTATTGACGATTCTTGGACTGACGACCGCGCCTGCGCTGGCGCATCACGCCGCGCGGCACAAGGCGCATCACCACGCGCGCCATTCCCTGCATAGCGCCGAGCCGTCGCAGGCCCAGGGGTTCACCGCCAATGCGTCATTTTACGGCGGCGGCCCGCGCCGCTACGAGCCGAACGCCCGCACCGCCAATGGCGAAATCTTCAACATGTGGGACATGACCGCCGCCCACCGCACCCTGCCGATGGGCACGCGGCTGCGCCTGACCTACGCCGGGCGATCGGTGGTGGTGCGCATCAACGACCGGGGCCCGGCGGCCTGGACCGGGCGCAGCCTCGATATGTCGCGGGGCGCCGCGACAGAGCTCGGCCTCCTCCAGCGCGGCACGGGACAAGTGCGCGTCGAGGTGCTGGGGAAAAGCTGAGACAATTGCGAGCGCTCGGCTTTGGCCGGGCGCTCGCCATTTCATTGACATATAGACATATCGCTCTTATGTCACTCGGCATGCCTGAACGCACCACCGTCCGCCTTCCTGACGATCTTCTTCGTCGGGCGCGCAAGAAGGCGGCGGCTGACGATCGCACCTTGACCTCCATGATCGAGGAAGGGCTTCGCCTTGTCCTCGCGGGAGAACGGCCCCCGGCGCCGGGGGCGCCGCGCTACGCGCGCATCAGCCCGGAGATCGGCGGTCCGGCGCGCGGCGTCGATTTTCCGAGATTGCGCGACATCGATGAGCAGGACGACGTCGAGCGCCTCGCGCGCCTTAAATCGCAATATCGCGAATCCGAAAATTGAACCTCGCCGACGTTAATGTGCTCGTCGAGGCCTATCGCGCCGATGCGCCTCGACATCGAGCCTGTCGCAAGTGGCTGGATGACGCCTTCGACAGTCGCGCGCCCTTCGCCGTATCGCGTCTCGTCCTCAGCGCGGTGGTGAGAATCACCACCAACGCGAGGTTCTATCAATCGCCGAGCGCGCTCGACGATGCATTTGGTTTTTGCGCCGACATATTGGCGCAGCCCAACTGTCGCATCGTCGAGCCGGGCGATAGCCATTGGCGGATTTTCGAGCGCCTGTGCCTCGACACGCAAACGCGCGAGCCGATGGTGACGGACGCCTGGTTCGCGGCGCTCGCCATCGAATGGGATTGCGAATGGATAACGCTCGACCGCGATTTCGCGCGCTTTCCCGGCCTGAAATGGCGGGCGCCGTAACGCCTATTCCCTCACGTAAATCTGCGCGCCTTTCTCCAGAAACTCCTCGGCCTTCTCAGCCAGGCCCTTCTCGCGCGCGGCGATTTCTTTGGCTTCCTCGCGCAAATCGCGGGTGATCTGCATCGAGCAGAATTTCGGGCCGCACATCGAGCAGAAATGCGCGAGCTTATGCGCCTCCTTGGGCAGCGTTTCGTCGTGGAATTCACGCGCCGTGTCGGGATCTAAACCGATCTCGAATTGATCCTCCCAGCGGAAGTCGAAACGCGCGCGGCTCATGGCGTCGTCGCGTTCGCGCGCCGCCGGATGGCCCTTGGCGAGATCGGCCGCATGCGCCGCGATGCGATAGGTGATGACGCCGGTCTTCACGTCGTCGCGATCAGGCAGGCCGAGATGCTCTTTAGGCGTTACGTAACACAGCATGGAGGTGCCGAACCAGCCGATCATCGCCGCGCCGATGCCTGACGTAATGTGATCGTAGCCCGGCGCAATGTCGGTGACGAGCGGACCGAGCGTATAGAACGGCGCCTCGCCGCAAACGCTGAGCTGCTTTTCCATATTGGCTTTGATCTTATGCATCGGCACATGGCCGGGCCCTTCGATCATCGTCTGACAGCCCTTGTCCCAGGCGATTTTGGTGAGTTCGCCGAGCGTCTCCAATTCGGCGAATTGCGCGGCGTCATTGGCGTCGGCGTTGCAGCCCGGACGCAGACCGTCGCCCAATGAGAAGGACACGTCATAGCGGCGCATGATGTCGCAGATTTCGTCGAAGCGCTCGTAAAGGAAACTTTCCTTGTGCTTCGACAGGCACCAGCGCGCCATGATCGAGCCGCCGCGCGAGACGATGCCGGTGACGCGAGTCGCGGTGAGCGGCACATAGGCGAGACGCACGCCGGCGTGGATGGTGAAATAATCGACCCCCTGCTCCGCCTGCTCGATCAGCGTGTCCTTAAACACTTCCCAATCGAGCTTCAGCGCATCGCCGCCCACCTTCTCGAGCGCCTGATAGATCGGCACGGTGCCGATCGGAACCGGCGCGTTGCGGATGATCCAGTCGCGGATGTTGTGAATGTTGCGGCCGGTCGAGAGGTCCATGACGGTGTCGGCGCCCCAGCGGATCGCCCACACCATTTTCTCGACTTCTTCCGCAACAGAAGAGCTGACGGCGGAATTGCCGATATTGGCGTTGACCTTCACCAGAAAATTTCGGCCGATGACGACCGGCTCCAGCTCCGGGTGATTGATGTTGGCCGGAATGATGGCGCGGCCGCGCGCGACTTCCTCGCGCACGAATTCCGGCGTCACGAATTCGGGGATCGCGGCGCCGAAGCTCTCGCCGTCGGCGATGCGTTCTTTCGCGACATCGAGCGCGCGTTCGCGGCAGAGATTCTCTCGATGCGCGACATAGATCATCTCTTCCGTGATGATGCCTGCGCGGGCAAATTCAAGCTGCGTGACCGGCTGCGCGCCCGATGCGCGATAAAGCCTGCGCTCGGCCGGGCATGGCGGAACGAGCCGCTCGCCCTCGGCGAAACCATTGTCCTCAGGCTTGATCGCGCGGCCTTGATAGGCCTCCAGACCGGCGCGCGAAGCGAGCCAGGGCCGCGCTGAAGGTAGGCCTGCCGAAAGGTCGGGCGTGAAGGACGCGCATGTATAGGGGCCGGAGGAATCATAGACCCGAAGCGGCGGCTCGCCGGAAGAAGGGTGCAGCGGAATTTCGCGACACGGAACGCGAATGTCGTCGCGCCCTTTCGGCGACGAATCGAGTTTGCGCGATTTGCCGATGGCGCCGGCGGTGACGCTCGCCGGCAGGCGCTTGTCGTGAACATTCATGCTCGCGCTCCTTCATCGCGCTTCGTCAAGAGAAGCGGACGCTCGGTCAGGAAGACGAAGGGGGCGAAGCGTCACTGCGTCGACGCGGGCGCGCCGTCGCTCTTTCGCTGGCCTTCCCTACGCCGGCATGACCCGGATCAGGTTCGACGGGTGCTTCTCAGCCGCGCTTGCGGCGCCCCTCGCCATTATGGAAAAATTAGCGCGTTCGTATTCGTGTCGCAAGTTCGCGTGGCGATGCAGCCAAAATGCGTATTGCCCTGACGAGCTTGGACACATGCGGAATATGAATTTTCACGGTCTGTCATCCGGGGAAGCCGCCCGGCGCCTTGCCGAATACAGGCCGAATGAGCAGCCGAAGGCGCCTCCTCCGGGGGTATTGGCGATCGCGCTGCGCACGCTCAGAGAACCGATGTTCTTTTTGCTTGCGTCGGCCGCGCTGCTTTATCTTTTCGTCGGCGAACTTGGCGAAGGCCTGTTCATGGTCGTCGGCGCCGGCGCGTCGATTGCGCTTGTCGTGCTGCAGGAGCTGCGGACCGAGCGCGCGCTTCAAGCGCTCAACCGACTGGCGGAGCCGACCGCGATCTGTCGGCGTGACGGCGTCGAGCGTCGCGTGCCGGCGCGCGATCTTGTGCCCGGCGACCTTATTCTTGTCGGCGAAGGCGAGCGCGCGCCTGCCGACGCGCTGTTGATCGGCGGCGACGCGTTGGTTGTCGACGAGTCGCTCCTTACCGGCGAGTCGGCCGCGGTGACGAAGACGCTTGCCGACGAGCGGCTTACGACCGAAATTCCCGATCCCGGCGGGGAGCACACGCCTTTTCTTTTTGCCGGAACGATGATCGCGCGCGGCTCTGGAATGGCCGAAGTCCTTCGCACCGGCGCGCGCACGGCGATGGGCGCGCTTGGCGCGTCGCTCGCGACGATCGAGAGCGAACCCAGTCCTCTGCAGCAAAGAACCGGTAGGCTGGTCGCGACGCTGGGCGCCTTCGCCCTGCTGTTCTGCCTGTTGGTGTTTCTTGCCTATTGGCTCGTGCATGGCGATTGGTTCGAAGGCGCCATCGCCGGCCTCACGCTCGCTATCGGCCTTTTGCCGGAAGAATTTCCGATGGTGCTCGCGATCTTTCTCGCGCTGGGCGCCTATCGGCTGGCGCGCCGCAACGTGCTGGTGCGCCGCACGTCGGCGACCGAAACGCTGGGCTCGACTTCGATTCTTTGCGTCGACAACACCGGCACGCTCACGCAGAACCGCATGCGCGTGGCGTTTGCGGTCGTCGATGGCGATGAAACGACTGAAGCGCCGGACCCGGAAAGGCGCCGGAAGCTGGTACGCGCCGCCTTGCGCGCGTCGTCATTGAACCCCGTCGATCCGATGGACCGCGCCGTTCACGCTTTTGCGGCGGACGCTGGCGTGGCGCTGGAAGGCGAGCCGGTTCGAAGCTTTCCGATCCGCCCCGACCTCCTCGCCTTCATTCAATGCTGGCGCGATGAGTCAGGTGAGAGCTACGCCGCGAAAGGCGCGCCGGAAGCGATCTCCAAACTCGCGCGACTTTCCGACGAAGAACGCGCGCGCCTTGATCGTCAGATCGGCGATTTCGCGCGTCGCGGGCTGCGCGTGCTCGCCGTGGCGACGACGGCGCCGCTGCCGCAGGCGCCGCCGCCGGAGCTGGCTTTATTCAACCTTGCCGGACTGCTCGTCTTTGAAGATCCGCTGCGCGCAGACGTCCCCGCCGCCGTGACGGCGGCGCGACGCGCGGGGATCGCCGTGGCGATGGTCACCGGCGACTATCCTGCGACCGCCCTCGCGATCGCGCGCCAGGCGGGGCTTGACGCTGACGCTGGCGCGTTCACTGGCGCGGAGATCGCGGCGACGCCAAGCGAGTTGCTTCCAGAAAAAATCCGCAACCTGTGCGTCTTCGCCAGAGTCACGCCGACGAGCAAGCTGGCGCTCGTCGAGGCCTTCAAAGCCGACGGCCAAATCGTCGCCATGACCGGCGACGGAGTCAATGACGGGCCGGCGCTCGCCGCCGCGCATATCGGCATCGCCATGGGCCAGCGCGGATCGGATGTGGCGCGCGAAGCCGCCCATATCGTTCTGCTCGACGACAGCTTTGCGTCGATCGTCGCTGGCGTGGTGCTGGGTCGGCGCATTTTCGCCAACCTCCGCCGCGCGCTCACCTATGTGACGGCGATTCATATTCCGATCGCCGGCGTCGCTCTCACGCCAATTCTCATGGGCCTGCCGCCTCTGCTGCTGCCCGCGCATGTGGTGCTGATGGAATTGATCATCGACCCGACCTGCGCGCTCGTTTTCGAATCGCAGCCCAATGAGCCGGACGCGATGCTCAAACCGCCTCGCCGGCGCGACGAGCCGCTCTTTGGCCCTCGCGAACTCTGGCTCGGTTTCGTGCAGGGCTTTGTCGTCTTTCTTGCCGTGATGTCGGTCTACGTAATCGACAACGGCTTTGGCACGCCCGAGGCGCAGGCGCGCGGTCTCGCCTTCGCGACCCTTGTCGTCAGCAATCTCGTGCTCGCGCTCTCGGATGCGCTGCCGCGCGGCGCTTCGCTATTTTCGCACGACAATCTCGCGTTCTGGCTCGTCGCCGGGGCAGCCGGCTGCATGCTGGCGGCGGCCCTTTTCGTCCCTCCGATATCTGAGCTTTTGCGCTTCGAGCCGCCGCCATGGCCGAAGCTCGCGCTGGCGCTGACGCTCGCCGCGATCGCCGGAAGTTGGTTGGAAACCTGGCGTCGGCTGCTCTTTCCGACGCCCGTGGCAGTACCAAAAGATGGAGCGGCTTGAGCTTGACTGGAGCGAGACCGCAATATAGCTTCAAACGCAAAAACGCTTGTGTTGCAAAGACGTAACAGGCGGTCAGAATCTGTGAATGGAAAGAGATAATTAGACCAGCAGGGCTGGACGCGTCTCGCAATCTGTAAAACAGTCCCGAAAGGCACTTAAATTTGACGCAACAGGCGAACGCTCGCGATTGGCGGGTCGGAGAGAGGTTCGCCTTGGGACTGGCCGCCGATGAAGAGTTGGATTTCCTGCAGCTTCCTCTTCACGCTGACGGCGTTTGCAGCGCCTTCGATCGCCTATGGCGCCGACGGATATTTCCTTACAGGCTACGGTCCGCGCCAGAGAGCCTTGGGCGGCGCCGGCGTCGCTGACTCCCGCGACCCGATGGCCATGTCGATCAACCCGGCAGGCATTGTGGGACTTGAACGCGAATTTCAGGTCGGCGTCGGCGCGAGTCTGCCCGAGCGCGGGTATTCGACCGTAGGTCGACCGGTAGTCCTGGCGCCTGGCGATGTGCGGAGCGGTCGCCCGCTCTTTCCTGTGCCCAATGGGGCCTATGTCCAGCCGATCGACGCCGAGTCCGCATGGGGCGTCGCCACTTATGGCAATGGCGGTCTCAACACGTCCTATGACTTCGGCCATTTCAAGCCGCCTGTCCGAGCGCTTGGCGGCGCGATCACCGTTTCTCCTTCCTTCGGCGGAATCCTCGGCGGAGGCTGGGCGGGCCTCGACCTTCAGCAGTCCTTTTTGAGCGCCACCTACGCCAGAAAATTTGGTCCGATCACTGTGGGCTTCTCGCCAACGCTGGCGATCCAAATGTTCAACGCGCAGGGACTGAAAATTCTCTCTCCCTACTCGTCCAACATGTACAATTTTTCCGACATGGCCTATGATTGGTCGGTCGGCGGCGGGTTCCGCGTCGGCGTCGAATGGCGCGCGACAAATGAATTGCGATTTGGCCTCGCTGGCGCGACGCCCATGTTCATGTCGAAGCTGGACAAATATAGGGGACTTATTGCGGACCAAGGCAGTTTCGACATTCCGGCGACCCTGATCGCCGGCGCCGCCTATGATCTGCTGCCCGACCTCACCGTAATGGCCGACTGGAGGCACATCTTCTACTCGGCGACCACCGCTGGTAACGCGAGTTTTCCGATCTGGTACGGATCATTCGGCTCGAATGGCGGCAGCGGCTTCGATTGGCGTGACACCGACTCCGCCTCCTTCGGCGCCGAATGGCGGGCCACGGCCCAGCTACGCTTGCGCGCGGGCTACCACTACTCGACCTTGCTGATGAGACAGCGCTCCGCCACGCTTGCCGCGCTGGCGCCGCTTGTCGGCGGCCACTCCGTCACCGGCGGCTTCGGCTATCAGTTGACGAAGAATTCGTCGATCGATTTCGCAGCGATTTACGACTTCAAAAATTCGGTCAGCTACTACGAAAACGCTCCCTTTGTCGGTCGGGCGTTCTTTCCTCCGATTCCGTTAAACGTTCTTCCAAGTTATAATACCAACGCGATCATCACCGCCTGGGGACGCGCCACCCAGTTCACGGTCGGCTACAACTACAAATGGGATGCAGGCGATACTTCCTGGATCCCGAGTCATTTCTGAGACATTGCGCTCCCTGACGGCCGGCGCCGATCGGCCTGCCTGGCGCGCCTCCTGACCCGGAGGCGCGTCTTTTTTTGCGCGTTCGCGTCAGCTGACGAAAATATTAGGCGCTGCGCGCCGCTTCTGCGTTTCAAGCAGCGTCTTCACTTTCGCGGCGAGATTGAGATAGACCGCCGCCTGCGGACTGTCGGGCTCCGCCGCGACCACCGGACGGCCGGCGTCGGAAGTTTCACGAATTTTCATATCGAGCGGCGCTTCGCCAAGAAAGGACACGCCCATCTGTTCGGCGTCATGGCGCGCGCCGCCATGGGCGAAAATTTCCGAGCGCCCGCCGCAATGGGGGCAAAGGAAATAGCTCATATTTTCGATGACGCCGAGGATCGGCGCCTCGACCTTCTGGAACATCGCCACCGCGCGGCGCGCGTCGATCAGCGCCAGATCCTGCGGCGTCGAGACGATCACCGCGCCGGCGAGAGGAACCTGCTGCGCGATGGTGAGCTGAACGTCGCCCGTCCCCGGCGGCATGTCGATGACGAGCGCGTCAAGCTCTCCCCAGACGACTTCGCCGAGCATCTGCGAAATCGCCTGCGACACCATCGGTCCACGCCAGACCATGGGAATGTTTTCGTCGACGAGGAAGCCCATCGACATGATTTTCAGGCCATAGGCTTCGAGTGGCGCGAGCTTGCCGCCTTCGACCGTCGGCTTCTCGGTAAGTCCGAAAAGCCGCGGCATTGAGGGGCCATAGACATCGGCGTCGAGCACGCCGACGCGCCAGCCCTGCGCGGCGAGGCCGAGCGCCAGATTGGCCGAAGTCGTCGATTTGCCGACGCCGCCCTTGCCCGAAGCGACGGCGACAATGAAGCGGATTTTTTCGAGCGCCGGAATGCCCTTGCGCTGAGGCGGCGGCGGCGCTTCGACGCGCGGCGCGCGCTCGGCGGTCAAGGTGACGACCGCCTGCTCGATCCCCGGCGCCGCCTTGATCGCCCGCTCGGCGGCCAAGCGCGCCGCCTCCCAGGCCTGCGCCTGGCTCGGATCGCCCGAGAGCGACACGAAGGCCTTGGCGCCCGACAAATTGATCCCGCTCACGGCGCCGGCTAGGGGCGCGCCGCCCGGACCGTAAAGGCCTTCCAGCGTCTTCAGAATGTCAGCTTCGGTCGCCACGCGTCCGCTCCTCGCCTAGTTTAGAGCTGTTCCAGGCAAGGCATATGCCGCGATTAGTCGCGCTCGTCCATCCGCCCGCCGCAACAATTTCCCGCGCTCTGCACCGGCGGGCAGGGAACATCGCCATAGGAGCAGAAGACGCAGCAGTCGCCGACTTTTGGCGTCAGCCGCGCGCCGCAACCGGCGCAGATGTGCACGACGACGCAGGCGTCCTGCGGCATATCGAGCGTTTCGGCGCGCACGCAATGCGGGCAGGTCAGGGTCGATCGGAGCTGCAAGCCGGCCATCATTGCGCGAACATCATCGCCGGATGTTCGATGACATGTTTGAATTCGGCCAAAAGCTCGGCGCCGAGCGCGCCGTCGACGGCGCGATGATCGCAGGAGAGCGTCACGCTCATCATCGTCGCGACGATCGGCGCGCCATTCTTGACGATCATCCGCTGCTCGCCCTGCCCGACCGCCAGGATCGTCGACTGCGGCGGATTGATCACCGCGGTAAAACTCTGCACGCCAAACATGCCTAGGTTGGACACCGCCGAAACGCCGCCTTCATATTCATGCGGCTTCAGCTTGCGCGCGCGGGCGCGTCCGGCAAGCTCCTTGATCTCGTCGGAAATTTCGCGCACCGACTTCGCTTGCGCATTGCGGATGATCGGCGTGACGAGCCCGCCCGGAATCGACACCGCGACGCCGATATCCGAGGATCTGTGGCGCAGCAGCGCATCCGGCGTGAAGGTGACATTCGCCTCGGACTTGCGCTGCAAGGCGATCGCCAGCGCCTTGACGATATAATCATTGACCGACGTCTTCCACGTCGGCTTGCCGTCTGGGCCGAGCGGCGCCGGGGAATTATAGTCCTCGCGCAGCCGCAGCAGCGTGTCGATCTCGCAATCGATATTGAGATAGAAATGCGGAATGGTCTGGATCGCTTCGGTCAGCCGCCGCGCGATCGCCTTGCGCACATTGTCGTGCGGGATTTCCTCGTAAGAGCCAGGTTCGAAGAATTTGCGGGTGACGTCGCCCGAAGGCGCGACGGCGAGCGGCGCCGGCTTCGCAGCGCCCCCGCGCGCCAGCGCCGTCTGCACGTCGCGTTCGATGATGCGGCCGTGCGGCCCTGAACCGGAAAGCGCGGAAAGATCGAGCCCGCTTTCCTTCGCCAGTCGGCGCGCGAGCGGCGAGGCGAAAATGCGCGGCGCGGCGGTGTCAGAAGTCACGAGCGCCATCATCATGTCCTGTAGAGGACGGACTTCGCCGCGGCGACGACCTCCGCCGCGCTCGGCAGCGCGAGCTTTTCGAGATTGGCGGCGTAAGGCATTGGCGTGTCTTTGCCGGTGACGCGCAGCACCGGCGCGTCGAGATAGTCGAAGGCGTCCTGCTGCACGCGCATCGCGATTTCGGCCGAGACGCCGCATTGCGGCCAGCCTTCTTCCACGGCGACGCAGCGGCCGGTTTTTTTTACCGACTCGATGACCGTCGCAATATCCATCGGCCGTAGCGTGCGCAGATCGATCACCTCGGCTTCGATTCCCTCTTTGGCGAGTTCGTCGGCCGCCTGCAGCGCATAGACCATGCCGATGGAGAACGAGACGAGCGTCACGTCCTTTCCGGGCCGCGCGATGCGGGCCTTGCCGATCGGCAGAATGAAATCTTCGAGCGCCGGCACGTCGGACGTCTTGCCGTAGAGAATTTCGTTTTCGAGAAACACCACCGGATTGTCGTTGCGGATCGCAGCTTTGAGCAGGCCCTTCGCGTCGCTGGCGGTCGACGGCGCGATCACGATCAATCCCGGCACCTGCGAATACCAAGCGGTATAATCCTGGCTGTGCTGGGCGGCGACGCGCGCCGCCGCGCCATTCGGTCCGCGAAACACGATCGGGCAATTGATCTGTCCGCCGGACATATAAAGCGTCTTCGCCGCTGAATTGACGATGTGGTCGATCGCCTGCATCGAAAAATTGAAGGTCATGAATTCGACGATCGGCCGCAGCCCGGCGAAGGCCGCGCCGACGCCGACGCCAGTGAAGCCATATTCGGTGATCGGCGTGTCGACGACGCGCTTCGCGCCAAATTCCTGCAACAGGCCCTGCGTGACCTTATAGGCGCCCTGATATTCGGCGACCTCTTCGCCGATCACGAAGACGCTCGGATCGCGCCGCATTTCCTCGGCCATGGCGTCGCGCAGCGCTTCACGCATGGTCATCGACACCATCGCCGTCCCTTCGGGAATCTCCGGCGCGGTTGTTTGCGCGGCGCTTGGCGGCGGCGCGACGCTGACCGGCGCGGGAGACGGCGGCGCGCTGGTTTCGGCTTTCGCCTTCTCGGGCGCGGCGGCGCCGTCGCCTTTCGCGGGAGCCGGAGCGGGCGCAGGCGCGTCGGAAACCTCCTCGCCCTCTTCGGCGATCACCGCGATCGGCGTGTTGACCGCGACATTCTCGGTTCCGCCCGGAACAAGGATGCGCGCCAGCACGCCCTCGTCGACCGCCTCGACCTCCATCGTCGCCTTGTCGGTTTCGATTTCGGCGATGACGTCGCCGGCCTTCACCTCATCGCCTTCGCTTTTCAGCCATTTGGCGAGCTTGCCCTGCTCCATGGTCGGCGAGAGGGCGGGCATGAGGACATTGACGGTCATTCAATCAATCCTTCACGCCAGCACGTCGGTCCACAATTCGCTCGGATCCGGCTCCTTGTCCGCCATGGCGAAATCGGCGGCCTCGGCGACGATCTTGCGCGCATTGGCGTCGATCTTCTTGAGTTCGTCCTCGCTCATCCCGTCGGCGATCAGCCGCGCGCGGACCTGCTCGATGGGATCATGCTCCTCGCGCATCTTCTGCACTTCTTCCTTCGAGCGATATTTCGCCGGATCGGACATTGAATGGCCGCGGTAGCGATAGGTCTGCGCCTCTATGAGATAGGGGCCATTGCCTTTGCGGCACCAGTCTATCGCCTCATCCGCCGCAGCCTTGACAATGCGCACGTCCATGCCGTCGATCTGCCTGTCGGGAATCGCAAAAGCCGCGCCGCGTTTCGAGAAATCGATCTGCGCCGAGGCGCGGTGGATTTCCGTCCCCATCGCATAGCGGTTGTTCTCGACGACGAAGACGACCGGCAGTTTCCACAGCGCCGCCATATTGAAGGCCTCATAGACCTGGCCCTGATTGGAGGCGCCCTCGCCAAAAAACGTGATCGAGACGCGGTCATCGCCGCGATAGGCGTTGGCGAAGGCGACGCCCGTCCCGATCGGCGCCGGCGCGCCGACGATGCCATGCCCGCCGTAGAAATTGGCGTCTCGCGAAAACATGTGCATCGAGCCGCCCTTGCCCTTGGAATAGCCGCCGCGTTTGCCGGCGAGCTCCGCCATGACTCGCTTGGGCTCCATGCCCGAGGCGAGCATATGGCCGTGGTCGCGGTAACTCGTCGTGAACTGGTCGCCGTCGCGCGCCGCCATCTTGACCCCGACGACGACCGCCTCCTGGCCGATATAGAGGTGGCAGAATCCGCCGATGACGCCCATGCCGTAGAGCTGTCCGGCCTTCTCCTCGAAGCGCCGGATCAGCAGCATTTCGCGAAAAGCGGTGAGTTCTTGCTCGCGGGTAAAGGCCGGGACTATTGGCGCGCCCGTCGTGACGCCGACGCTTTCCTCGACCATTTCACCGCTCCCGTCGCCAAGCTTTACCGTGCAGATTAATCGAAGACGCCGCCAAAAACGAGCGCCTTGCCCTGCAATTCAATTTGGGGAGCGCGTCAGCGCGCGTCGAGCTGAGACTGCAGCTCCTCGGCGAAAGCGGTGATTCTTTTGGCGTTCGCGCCGAAGTCGTGACGTCCGTAACGCGACGCCGACCGCAGATCGATGCGGGTCTGGCCGGGCAGCGGCTTGAAGCGAACGGTGATGTCGTCGTCAAAACCCATCACCAAAGTTTTGTCGATGAAATCAATATGCCCATCGCCGCTGCGCCCGCCGGGCGGCCGTTTGTCGACGAGCGTCCAGCCGCGGGCATTGGCGGTTTTCAGCACCAGCGCGAAAGCCTCGTCGGTGTCGAGGTCGACGACGATCGGCTCGACGTCCGGATAGGCCAAACGCTGCGTCTCTCGCGTGCGCGCCGGCAGTCCCAGCGGCTGGAAGCCGCTGCGCGCCTCGACGGCGGCTTTGGACAAGGAGAAGTGGGGCGGATCGGCGATGTCCGTCGAAATATCTGAAAGCACCGGGAGGCGCACCGCTTCGAAGGCGAGATAGGCCGGATAGCCCAAGGTCAGCGCGGCGATGAAAAGCGCCGCTGTCGCCGCGCCGGCGCCGCGCCGTCCCTCTCGCCAAATCACCCGGCAGGCGGCGCAAAACAGCAGCAGCGCGATCAGCGCCAGGGCCATGGCCCCGCCGAGCGACGCGAGCGCTGAGGGCGGGTCAATGGCGCCAAGTCGTCCCAAAAGGATCGCCAAAATTGCCACAGTCGCAGCGAAAATCGCAAAGCGTCGGCTCCACAGCGCGACTTTGGACCAAGGCTCGGGAGGAAGATGACGTCGCATCGGATCAGGGGCTCAGTTGACCGCCTTCCCGGCGGCCCCGCATTTTTCGCACATTTATAGCAAATGCAATGCTTCTCGAAAATTTCAAAAAAAATCGCGCGAATCTCGTCCGCAGCTCAACTCCTTAGCGAATCGTTAACTTGATGAGGACAATTCTCGAGAAATCGCACACTGAATCCCCTCCCAGCGTCGAGCGCGCCCATGTTTGACAAGTATTCCCTCGAGTTTAACGAACCCCAGCCCAGCGGCCATCCTCACGACCTGCTCGCGCGTCTCTACCGCGAGATCGGCATCTCCGCCGTCGCGGCGGCGCTGGAGGTCGAGCATTTCGCTCAGCAGTCGACGGCCGTGATCGAGCGTCTGGAAGACCGTCGCCTGCCCGCCGTGCTGCTGGGCGAAGAACTCGCCGCCTGACCTGCGGCGACAGGCTTGGCGATCGCTCCCCGGCGGCTATATGCTCACGCCAGGAGGACAAAGCCATGCGCAAGGCTGTCGCCCTATTCCTGCTCGCCGCCACCGCCAGCGCCGGTTTAACGGCGCCCGCCCCCGCCGACCCGCGCGTCCGCGGCTTCCGCCCACAGGTTCATCGCGCGCCGCCGCCGCGATATTCGGACGACGGCTATTTCTCCAATTATGTGACCGGACCGACGGGGGCGCCGACGCCGATCACGCAGGTGCCGGGCTCGGCAAGCGTCGTCACACGCAAGATGATGGACGACTTCCAGTCGCGCAGTCTCTGCGACGCTCTGCGACTCGCCCCTGGCGTCAGCGCGTCGGGCTGCTGAGGGCCTCGTAATCTGCATTTGGTCGATAACGCCCAAATGCAGCGTGATCTAGTCGAAAAGCTCGGGCCGGCGAAGACGCAGCGCCTGGACCAGAACCAGCGTCTTCATGTCGACGATGGCTTCCGCCGCCATCATCGCGGCGAGTTCGGTCAGGCGCATTTCGACGACGCGAACGTCTTCGCTTTCATCTGCGACTCCGCCGCCGTCGCCGATGCGATCCTCGGGCCGATATTCGGCGAGATAAAGCGCCATGCGCTCGGTCGATATGCCGGGCATTGACCAGGCGGTGGCGACATGGTCGAGCGCACCGAGTCGCAACCCCGCTTCTTCGAGCGCCTCGCGCTCGGCTGTCGCCGCAAAATCATCCTCGCCCTCGACGAGACCGGCGATCGCTTCGAGCGAATGCGTCTCGCCGACCGCTACAAGTTGCGGCGCGCGCAGCTGCTCGACAAGCAGCGCCATCTTGCGCAGGGGATCATAAGGCAACACGGCGGCGGCGCAACCGTGATCCTCAACGTCGCGCAAGACGATTTGTCCATCCGGCATGCGGATGGCGGCGATCGACATGGTCGCCCAACGCTTGTGCGTTTGTTCGAGTTTGACGACGGCGGGTTTCATGGTGCGCGGGTCCGAAACTAAACGGGGCAAGAGCACGGCTCTCGTCCCTTTTAGTTTCGCCGCGCCTCAACGTCGATCATTCGATGATCGACGCCACGACGCCGGCGCCGACCGTTCTTCCGCCTTCGCGGATGGCGAAGCGCAGCTTCTCCTCCATCGCGATCGGCACGATCAGCACGACGTCCATCGTCACATTGTCGCCCGGCATCACCATCTCGACGCCGTCGGGAAGCGTGACGATTCCGGTCACGTCCGTCGTGCGGAAGTAGAATTGCGGGCGGTAGTTGGTGAAGAACGGCGTATGCCGGCCACCCTCCTCCTTGGTCAGGATGTAAGCCTCGGCCTTGAACTTCGTATGCGGCTTCACCGAGCCCGGCTTGCACAGAACCTGGCCGCGCTCCACATCCTCGCGCTTGGTGCCGCGCAGCAGGCAGCCGACATTGTCGCCCGCCTCGCCCTGATCGAGCAACTTGCGGAACATTTCGACGCCCGTGACCGTCGTCTTGGTGGTCGGGCGGATGCCGACGATCTCGACTTCCTCGCCGACCTTGATCACCCCGCGCTCGATGCGCCCGGTCACCACCGTGCCGCGGCCGGAAATCGAGAACACGTCCTCGACCGGCATCAGGAAGGGCTGATCCTTCGGACGCTCAGGCTGCGGAATATAGCGATCCACTTCCGCCATCAGCTTCAAAATCGCGTCATGGCCGAGCTCGGGATTCTTGCCCTCAAGCGCGCAGAGCGCCGAACCCTTGACGATCGGAATGTCGTCGCCGGGAAACTCATATTTGCTGAGCAGCTCGCGCACTTCGAGTTCGACGAGTTCGAGAAGCTCGGGATCGTCGACCATGTCGACCTTGTTCAAGAACACCACCAGCGCCGGCACGCCGACCTGACGGGCAAGCAGAATATGCTCGCGGGTCTGCGGCATCGGGCCGTCGGCGGCGGAGACCACTAGGATCGCGCCATCCATCTGCGCCGCGCCGGTGATCATGTTCTTCACGTAATCCGCGTGGCCGGGACAGTCGACATGGGCGTAGTGGCGGTCCTTCGTCTCATATTCGACATGCGCCGTCGAAATGGTGATGCCGCGCGCCTTCTCTTCCGGCGCCTTGTCGATCTGGTCATAGGCCGTAAAGGTCGCCCCGCCCGTCTCCGCCAGCACCTTGGTGATCGCCGCCGTCAAGGACGTCTTGCCGTGATCGACGTGTCCGATCGTCCCGATGTTGCAGTGCGGCTTCGTGCGTGAAAACTTTTCCTTGGCCATCGTTCTTGTTCCGCATGATCGCGAGCCCTCGCCCGGCGCGGGGCGAGGCTTTAAGGCTATTGGCCGGAATCTTCAAGGGGCGATACCCCTAGCTAGACATCAAGTTCTGAATTTGGCTCAACGCCGTCTAAGCAAGTGACACCGAGAAATTTACGGCCTTCAGGAGTGAGACTACGCAAGGACTCCTGCCCAAAAACATCAATAAATAACTGGCAAACAATCTTGCGGACATGTCCGCGAATTTCGGACGCGAATTGTTCATAATTATGGGCGTCTTGATAAATGCCCAAATATGCAGAAACTGATTTCCCAAGGTCGACCATGGTCTTTTGAAAATCGTGCCCCTCCTTTGATCTTTTATTGAAGGAGAAATCTGAAGACAGCCGATCTTTGATTTTCTTTATTTGGGCAGAGCTAATTCTCGACACATATGACTTCTTAGAGGGTGTTATGCACCTTGCATGATGTTTGCGGCGCGTTTGAGCATGAGGCAGACGAAGGCGACTACGTGGAATCCTGCCAAGGTCTCGGCATAACGCTCATAGTCTTTTACTAGCCTTCGGC